>JBAYWA010000197.1:0-4347 GCA_041674325.1 Melioribacteraceae bacterium
CCGGTTTATATATCAGGGCTCTGGTTGACGGGATTTTTGATTCTGTGGATACTGACCCCGACTATCGGGAGGAACTTCTTGATTTGCGTGGAATATCGGGGAATGAAATACTGTACGAAAAATTGAAAAGCGTTGATCCCGTAAGCGCGTCCAAAATGCTTCCGCAGAACTGGAAGCGCGTTATGCGTGCGCTCGAAGTTTACCATATGACCGGAGAACCGATCTGGAGAATTCAGGAAAAGCATTCTAGAGTAAGCGATCTGAAGTTCATCCAGTACGGATTAAACTGGGACCGCGTTACGCTCTACCGGAATATTGAAGAACGTGTTGATAAAATGATCGCGGATGGTCTGGTGAATGAGGTAGAGAGAGTTTGTCATATGGGATATTCAAAAAATCTAAATGCACTAAATACAGTCGGTTATAAGGAAATTATCTCTTATCTTGAGAATGAAATCACATTGGATAGAGCCGCAGAACTTATCAAAAGAAATACACGGCGCTATGCAAAGAGGCAATTAACTTGGTTCAGAAAAGATGAGCGGATTAACTGGTTGCAGATTGGATCGGCTGAAGATTTGCTCCGGGCAGCCGGACTCATTTTGAAAAATTTTAATTAAATTTGAATAGAGATAAGAAGAATTTATATGAAAGATAAAATCAGGATAGCATCGGGACAGGGATTCTGGGGTGATTTAATAGATGCTCCGTTTACGCAGGTCACCGCGGGCAATGTAGATTATTTGGTAATGGATTATCTGGCGGAAGTGACTATGTCGATACTCCAGAAGCAGAAAAATAAAAATCCTAAACTTGGCTACGCTCGCGATATACCGGAATTAATGGAAAGGATTCTTCCCGTATGTGCCGAAAAAAAAATAAAAGTGATTACCAACGGCGGAGGTGTTAATCCAGAGGCGTGCGCGGAGGCGATCCTGGAAGTTGCCAAAAGACTCTCCATCGATAAATTGAAGATAGCGATCGTTGTTGGCGATAATATTATGTCCCGCCTGGATGAAATTATCTCATCGGGATGCGAACTGAAAAATATGGAGACGGGAGAATCGGTACTGAGGGTCAGGGATAGATTGCTTAGCGCGAATGTTTATTTCGGAGCAATGCCGATTGTTGAAGCATTGAAAATGGGAGCTGATATTGTAATTACAGGCAGAACAACAGATACCGGATTGACTCTGGCTCCGATGATTTACGAATTCGGCTGGAAAGAAACCGATTATGATCTTCTTTCAGCCGGAACAATCGCAGGCCATATACTCGAATGCGGTGGACAAGCCAGCGGTGGAAATTTTCTGGGAGACTGGCAATCCGTTCCATCACTGGCAACAATAGGGTTCCCCATAGCAGAAGCTTTCCCGAACGGGGAAGTTATAATTACAAAGCACGAATCTCTGGGCGGCAAAGTCAGTTTTGAAACGATAGCTGAACAGCTGGTTTATGAGATTGGTGACCCTGCCAATTATATCACTCCCGATTGCGTCGCTGATTTTACTTCGATACACCTCGAAGAACTTTCAAACGACCGTGTAAAGGTTTTTGGAATTAAAGGCACTGAGGCAACGGAGTTTTATAAGGTCTCCTGCTCGTATTCGAGCGGCTATTCCTCCTCCGGAAGTTTAACCTATTCCTGGCCGAAAGCGTTGACTAAAGCAAAAGCGGCAGATAAGATATTAAGAGATCGTCTGCAAAATCTTAATCTCAAATATGAAGAGATCAGAACCGAGTTCATAGGATATAATGCCTGCCACGGTCCTTTGGCGGTTGAAATTGATGAGGATAAAATTAATGAAGTTATGCTTCGCGTAAGCGTCCGGGGTGACGATTATAAATCCATTGAGAGATTCGGGAAGGAAATTGCGCCGCTGATATTAACGGGACCCCCCAGCGTCACTGGATTTGCTGGCGGGAGACCCAAGCCAAGCGAGGTAGTGGCTTACTGGCCCGCATTAATTCCTAAAAAACTGGTTAAGCCTGAAGTGAAATTATATGAGATGAAAAATGAAAATTAGACTGCTTGATATAGCTCATGGAAGAAGCGGAGATAAAGGGGATGCTGCAAACGTAGGGATTATCGCCTATGACGATAAAGGTTACGAAATTCTGAAAAAACACCTCACCGTAGAGAATGTGAAAAGACATTTTGAGGGAATTTGTCTTGGAGATGTGGAGAGATTCGAACTGCCCAATATACGTGCACTGAATTTTCTTCTTCACAACACTCTTGGCGGCGGCGGAACAGTATCCTTAAAACACGATGCTCAGGGAAAAACTCTTGCGGCTGCTCTTTTAAGAATGGAAGTTGAAACTTAAGTAATGCACTGATTTATAGACGGATTTTTTTATTCATCGTATGCGGAATTAAATTCCGCCGTACATCAATTTAAAAGGGAAGAAAATGTTTGAAGATCAGATAAAACGGCTGAATGAATACTCGATAAAAATAGAGAATCTACGAGGTTATCTTTAAGTTAGCCGAGAAAGAAAAACAGCTGGAAGAGATAAGAAATCAATCGGAAACACCGGGATTCTGGAACGACCAGAAGAGCGCTCAAGCCACATTTCAAAAACTGAAATCTCTGCAGATCTGGGTAGAGGCGTGGAATATTCTGAACGGTAAAGAGAAAAACCTTAAAGAATTTCTTGAACTTGCGGAATCCGAAAAGGATGAAAGCCTTACTCCCGAAATTGAAACCGAACTGGAATCAATTGAAAAAGCATACACCGATTTAGAACTTAAGAGTATGCTGAGCGGCAAGGATGACGATAAAAATTGTATACTCACCATTCATTCCGGAGCCGGGGGCACCGAATCGCAGGATTGGGCCCAGATGCTGATGAGAATGTATCTGAGGTGGGGCGAACAGAACGGATACAAAATGAATCTTGTTGACTGGCTTGATGGAGACGGGGCGGGCATCAAGAGTGCTACAATTGAGGTGGAAGGCGAATTCGCATTCGGATATCTCAAGGCCGAAAACGGCGTGCACCGTCTTGTGCGAATCTCTCCGTTCGATTCGAATAAAAGGCGGCATACATCATTTGCTTCTGTTTTCGTTATTCCGGAGATCGATGATACAATCGAAATCGATATTAATCCGGCTGATTTAAGAATAGACACATTCCGTTCCGGCGGGAAAGGAGGGCAGAATGTTAATAAAGTCGAGACAGCTGTCAGAATTACACATATTCCGACGGGAGTTGTAGCGGCGTGTCAGACTGAGCGTTCCCAGCTTCAGAATAAAACTAACGCGTTCAAGATGTTAAGATCCCGTTTATACCAGATTGAACTTGAAAAACAGGTTGCCGCCGCCGATGAGATAGAAAAGACAAAAATGAAAATCGAATGGGGGAGCCAGATCCGTTCGTATGTTTTTCATCCTTATAATATGGTCAAGGATCACCGCACAAACTGGGAAACATCGGATACTCAGGGAGTAATGAACGGCGATCTGAATAATTTCATCAAAGAATATTTATTAAAATTTACACAAAATTAGAAGTGCTTTTATGTCAACAATGAAGTTTTACAAAAAAGATCAGATAATTTCCAGCGAGGGGGAGAAGGCAAAAAATATTTTTGTTCTTGTTGACGGTCAGGTCGGAATCTTTAAGGAGAATAGGAAAATTTCGGAGTTCAGCAAACCCGGAGAAATTTTCGGAGAACTCAGCATGATATTGAACCGTCCACGTACCGCAACAATTAAAGCTTTAACGGATTGTAATCTACTTGCAGTGGAAGGGGAGCTCGATGAACTCGTAAAACTATACCCGGATATCTCGAAGAAACTGATAAAGACACTGGCGGAGCGCCTTGCAAATTCCACCGATTGAATGACCTGATTTTCCCCACAAATTCTGAGGATGAAAAATGAAATTTCACACCGAATATCACTGGTTCAACACTTCCAAGCACAGAGAATATATAAACATAACCGGCGAAGTTGAGAGCGCGCTCCGGAAGAGCGGAATAAATGATGGAATGATCCTGGTTTCGGCAATGCATATAACCGCCGGAATTTATGTAAATGATGCCGAGAGCGGATTAATACAGGATATTGATGAATGGCTAGAAAAGCTTGCTCCTTTCAAAGCCGATTACAGGCATCATCGCACCGGCGAGGATAACGGAGATTCTCATCTAAAAAGTCTATTAATACATCATGAAGTTATAATACCTGTAACAGATGGGAAACTGGATTTCGGACCATGGCAGCAGGTCTATTACGCCGAGTTCGACGGCCGGCGGCCCAAACGGGTGGTCATCAAGGTCCTGGGGGAGTGAGGATCCTTCTCAGGCCGGTCATTCCCGCGGAAGCGGGAATCCAGGAA
>JBAYWA010000198.1:0-4322 GCA_041674325.1 Melioribacteraceae bacterium
GACACGATTTCAGGCCAGATTATTCCCGTATTGCCGAGTTCAGAGAACTCCTTAATAATCCTCTGACGATTGCGCTGACCGCGACAGCAACCCCAGAAGTGCAGAAAGACATTATCTCGAAACTGGGACTGACAAAAAATGAAGTAAAGATTTTTCACGAGGGAATTGAACGTCCGAATTTGCGTCTGGAGACAACCGATGTTTACGACGAGAAAGAAACCCTAAAGGCAATCTATAAAGTCCTGGATAAATATAAAGGATCCGGCATCATCTACTTTGCTCTGATTAAAAAACTGGAATATTATTCTCAGATTCTGGGCGATAAAGGATATAAGCACAGTGTCTACCACGGCAAGCTCGATCCTCAGCAGAGAAAAAGAACTCAAAGAGATTTTTTATCCGGCAGTCAGAATTTAATTCTTGCCACTAACGCGTTCGGAATGGGAATAGATAAATCGGATATCCGTTACGTTATACACGCTGAAATCCCCTCTTCAATTGAATCCTATTATCAGGAGATCGGGCGGGCAGGCAGAGACGGTGAGGATTCCTTGTGCATGCTTCTTTATAACCAGCAGGATCTCTACACACAGATGGAATTTATAAAATGGGCTAATCCGGATGCGGATTATTATTCAAGAATGTATGATTTGTTAAATTCAAATCTGGAATCAGTTAACGCGATGGGAGTTGATTATCTCCGTGAGCAGATGAGTTTTAAAGATAAAAGTGATTTCCGGGTCGAGACTGTGCTGGCAATGTTCGACCGTTATGGTGTTACTGAGGGAGAAATTGAAAATAAAAATCTAAAGTTAGTTGATCAACTTCCACATGAACTTCATGATCCCGCGCATCTCAAAGAGAAACTGATGATAGACAATAAAAAACTCCTCTCAGTTGTAAACTATTTTAAATCTATTACATGCAGAAGGATCTTTATTTCAGACTATTTCGGATTCCCGGGTGAAAAACCGTGCGGTAATTGCGATGTATGCGGCTGATATCACTTACTTTTTCAACATTTTATAAGGCTGAAATAAGAGAGTGATTTGTGTATATTTGTCCCGCCAAATTATTAATTATTTCAAAGGAAACAGAATGCGACTCAAGTTTATCCTATTATCATTTTCATTTATCCTGGTTTTATCGGCCTGTTCAAAAGAAAAAGAAGAGACCCAGCCGAAAAACCAATCGGAACAGAAAGTAAACGTTCATCAGGTTGTTGCTCAGGAAGCAATTCAGGTAAATTCCTATACATACATCAGAGTTAAAGAGGGAGACAAAGAGTACTGGATGGCCGGAACCACGATGGATGTAAAAAAAGGGGAAACACTTTATTATACAACCGCAATGGAGATGAAGAAATTTGAAAGCAAAGAATTAAACAGAACTTTCGACTCGATTTTCTTCGTTGATAATATCGGTAAAGTTCCTCCCGCAAATGTTCAGGAAGGAATACAGGCAACTCCGCAGAGACCGACAATTGAGAAAGAAAACATCACTGTAGCTCCGGCTGCCGGCGGCATTACGATTGCTCAGCTTTTCTCCAACACCGGCGGTTATTCCAATAAAACAGTCTTAATCAAAGGCAAGGTTGTTAAAATCAATACCGGGATTATGGGTAAGAACTGGGCTCATATTCAGGACGGTACGAGCAGCGGCAATAATTTCGATCTGACTGTCACCACAAATGATCTTGTAAATGTTGGCGATGTGGTTGCTTTCGAAGGGAAAATATCGTTGAACAAAGATTTCGGTTACGGCTATTCGTACCAAGTCTTGCTAGAAGACGCCAAGTTAAAAAAATAAATTCCTGTAAATATTTTAAGAGAGGCTCTTCATTGAAGAGCTTTTTTTTAAAACGGAAAAAGCGGCATAACCGCTCTCTCCGTTTACACATCATATTATTTCTTTATAGGGTTACTATTTAAGCATCCCTTTTTCTGCAGCAGTCTTCAATTTATCATTAGCGAATACGGCGATCTCCACACGTCTGTTGGCCTGTCTTCCTTCCTGCGTTTCATTAGTTGCAACGGGTTCTTTAATCCCCATTCCAATCACATTTATCCTTGACGATATAACGCCCTTCGACACGGTATAATCGGAAACTGATTTTGCCCGTTTTTCCGATAATGTCTGATTGTACTCCTCTTTTCCGGTTGAATCCGTGTAGCCGGTTATCAGAATATTTGTGTCCGGATACTTATTCAAAATTGTGGAAAGCTTTTCGATATTGGCTTTTGCCTGAGATTGAAGCGTGAATGAGTTAGTCGCGAATAAAATTCCCGAATCGAATGTAATTTTTATCCCTTCTCCTACTCTTTCTACTTTGGCTCCCTCTATATCCTTCTGCATCTCCTCGGCCTGTTTATCCATATAATTACCAATCAGCGCACCGGCAGTACCTCCAACCGCGGCACCGATAATTGCGCCCAGCGTTGTATTACCCGCTGCTTTTCCTATTACTCCGCCCAATACTCCTCCGGCAGCAACTCCTATTGCACCCCCTTTTACGGTATTACTAGCGTTGCAGGCAGTAAAAAAGAGCGAGCCTGCTATTAAAATTGCAGTTAATTTTTTCATATAAGATTTCATGTGTTATTCCTTTTATTTAATTGATTCAATATTTGTTCTAATTTAATAAATGTCATAATTAAAAATCTTGCTTTATGACACAATAGAGGCCCCATCAGAACTCATTAATTTCACTCATTTAGTATAATTTTTAAAGTGAAACATTCATTACGGGTTAAATTATGAGTTAATCCGGTTAAAAAAATAATTAGACGGATTTTTTTTATCTTGCTTATCAAATTAACACAGCAAGTAAATCAGGAGCATCATATTGGCCGCCAACGAACCGAACAAAATCATCTATTCAATGATAGGTGTGAGTAAATTCTATAATAATAAACCTGTATTAAAAAATATATACCTCTCCTATTTCTATGGAGCAAAGATAGGCGTACTTGGACTGAACGGATCAGGTAAAAGCACACTGCTGAAAATTCTCGGCGGTGTCGATAAAGATTTTAACGGTGAGATAGCTATATCTCCGGGATTTACCGTCGGACTCCTCGAGCAGGAACCAAAGCTGGATGATACCAAGACTGTAAAGGAGATTGTAGAGGAAGGGGTTCAGGAGATTGTGGATACTTTGCGCGAGTACGATGAGATCAACGCAAAATTCGCTGAGCCGATGAGCGATGATGAAATGACCTCTCTGCTCGACAGACAGGCAAAAGTACAGGATAAGCTTGATCATCTGGAAGCGTGGGATCTTGATTCAAAATTAGAAATGGCGATGGATGTCCTTGGATGTCCTCCTGGAAACACTCCGGTTAATGTTTTATCCGGAGGTGAAAGAAGAAGGGTTGCTCTATGCAGACTTCTTCTGAAAAAACCCGATATTCTTCTTCTTGATGAACCTACAAACCATCTTGACGCCGAAACGGTAGCCTGGCTGGAAGCCGAACTGAGAAGATATCCGGGTACAGTAATTGCTGTTACGCACGACAGATACTTTCTTGATAACGTAGCCGGATGGATACTAGAGTTGGATAAAGGGGAAGGAATTCCATGGAAAGGCAACTATTCATCGTGGCTCGAACAGAAACAGGAGCGCTTAAAATTAGAAGAAAAAAAGGAGACAGAACGGCAGAAAACTTTGAACCGTGAACTGGAATGGATAAAAATGTCGCCGCGCGGAAGACATGCGAAATCGAAGGCAAGAATTAGTTCCTATGAAGAGATGCTTAATGAAGAGAATGAAAAACGGCAGAAAGATCTGGAGATCTATATCCCCGCCGGACCGAGACTTGGAAATGTAGTTATTGAATCCGAAAACGTCGATAAAGGATATGGTGACCGCCTGTTGATTGAAAAGATGGAATTTAAATTGCCCCCGGGCGGAATTGTTGGAGTAATAGGACCCAATGGAGCCGGTAAAACCACATTGTTCAAGATGATAGTCGGACAGGAGAAACCGGATAGCGGAACTATACGGATAGGAGATACAGTGAAATTGGCTTATATCGATCAGAGCAGGAATATACTCGATCCCGAAAAATCTGTCTGGGAGATGATATCCGGCGGCAGTGATATAATCCAATTGGGGAACAAGGAGCAGAATTCAAGGGCTTACGTCGGTCAATTTAATTTCACCGGCGGCGATCAGCAGAAAAAAGTCGGAGTGCTTTCCGGCGGAGAGAGAAACCGAGTCCATCTGGCGCTGGCGTTGAAGGCGGGAGCAAACGTAATTCTGCTTGATGAGCCGACTAACGATCTGGATGTAAATACTCTTAGAGCTCTTGAGGAAGGTC
>JBAYWA010000199.1:0-4310 GCA_041674325.1 Melioribacteraceae bacterium
CGTTCTGGATAATTTGCTTAATCCGGAATGAAACTGACCGGCCTTATCTTTTATCCGGTCAATCAACCACAAACAATTTAGCGCCGGTTTCGGTTCTTGACCGGTGAGGCTCATTATCGTCGGCAACCTGGTAGCTCATTCCCGGTGTAAGTTTGAAAATCCTGCCGTCCTTTAACTCGGTAATCAGTTCCCCCTCCAATATGTAAATCACGTGCCCTCTGGCGCACCAGTGATCCGCCAGATACCCCGGAGAATATTCAACAATTCTTACTCTGACATTTCCCGCTTCAAAAACTTTCCAAAGAGCCATTCCGGTCTCACCCGGATACTCTTTCGGAATAATTCTGTTCCAGTCTACAACATTAAAGGGTACATTTTGAATTTTCATTTTAATCATCCTCTCTCTCTTAATAATTTAATTATTCAATTTCAGGGAGCGCCGCATTTATGGCGGCTTAAAAAATCGCACATAATGATTTCACATCTTCACCAGTTAATTTTTATTCCGAAAAGCAACTCTCTTCCCGGCTGCGGATAACCGTATTCGGATTCATAATATTTTTCGAATACATTATTCACTCTCAGATAGAGAGTATAGCGGTCAAATATTTTTTGAGCTACTCTCAGATTAACCAGCTCATAGTCGGGCATCGGCACAATAGCATTTGTGTCTAAATTTATACCGTATTGTTTTGCCAGATAAAATATTTCGAATCCCAAATTTAGACCGGAATTAAAATTATAGACAGAAATAATTGACGCAGAATGTTCCGGTCTGTATTCAAGAATTTCCGTAGATGAGTTGGCGGATCTGTTTTTCGCGTAGAGATACGTATAGTTCAGATCTACAATAAAAACCTCATTCTTATAATCCGCCGAAAATTCAACCCCGGCCAGTATGACATTTCCGATATTCTGGAACTGTTTTAATCCCCCTGAAACAGGAACTTCCTGAATCAATCCTTTGACGGAAGAGTAGAATAATGTCAGCTCTATGAAGTCCCGATTAAGATAGTCGCAGATAATTCCCGCTTCGGTGTTGAAACTCTTTTCCGGAATTAATGCCGGATTGGAGAGGTAACGCCCTTTCGTTTCGCTGTAGAATTCTCTCAGTGTCGGGAACCTGCTGTTTCCCGAAAGATTTGCTCTTAGAATAATTTTCTCCCGGAGCTTAAAATTGATTCCGAGATTAGCATTAAAAACCGACGCGCTGGATCGGGGCTCGCTCCCGTTAGAATATACCGGTTTTAAGTAGTTCAGACCGGCTCCGGCGACAACAGATAAGTCACCCGTAATTTCAGTCTCTTGTTCGGCGGCCATGCTCAGATTATCCGCCTCATATTTTTTGAATCCCTCGTTAAAGTTACCCTCCTCTTTGTGTACATCCTTTTTGTAGGAGACAAATAACCTGGTGAGTCCTGTCTGTTTCGTCTTAAACGAAGAAGATAAATTTATTCCGAGTGTGTGATCGTCATAAGTTGAACGGAACGCATAAGGTCTATTCTGGGTGGTAAAAGTAGCGTCGTCATATGAATCGAGAACATTTCTGAATTTTTCAAAAAAGAAATTCCCTCTCACGGTAACATCCCCGGCAATCTCCGTTCCGAACATCAGATTATTTACCGTTTTTTTCCATTCGCCGAATCTCCAGTATCGGGGTTTTGAGGAGTATACATCTGCGGGGATCCCCTTTTCGTTATCGATGATCATAAGCGTGTAAGCCAGTTCAAAATTAAAAAGATTATTTACTCCCAGCTTCAGCATCGCGCCTCTGTTTTCAAACTGGCTGTTATCTCTTTCCCCTCCTTTTTCATTTACCGTATTGGCGAAAGAGCCGGGAAGTTTAAATCCGTTTGATTTTGAAAATGATCCATTCAAGGAATAATATACACTTCCCGTTGTGCCATTAAATCCGGCCGATGCTTTTTGGGCAAAGCCGTGTTCAAGATTGAGATCCGCGGTGAAGGGATAATCGCAAGTTTTGGAGATCAGGTTTATCGTTCCGCCCATAGAGTTGGCTCCGTAAAGAAGCGAAGGCATTCCTTTGGAGACTGTGATCTTTCCAATTACGTTAACCGGCAGATTACTCAGATCCACCAATCCGTCGTAAGGCTGATAGATTGGAACTCCGTCAATGAAAACCGAAATATCTCTCTGGTCAAATCCCCGCAGATAAATTTTCGATTCATTCTTGGAAGAGGAGGAGATATATACTCCCGGCTCGAATCCGACGGCTTTTGAGATATCCGCACCGCCGGTTGCTTCGATCCTCTCCAGATTCACGTCGAATACGCTTGATGATTTTATTATGACTGGCCGTTGGGACGTTACAATTACCTCTCCGAGATTAAATGTTCTGAGAGAGTCGTTTTTTCCCTGCGCGTAAATGGAAGTTAAAAGAAGAGATGTGCAAAAGAGGAGGTAAAGAAATTTCATTAATTCAGCACTCCGATAATTTCAGGAATATTTTATAATGTTCTTATCGGGGATCTGATCCCTCCGGTAAAAGAAGAGGCGGTTAATCCCGCCTCAAAAATAAAAAATTAATACTGTTGAAGCGCGCCCTGTCTTTCTTTTGCTTTTTTATCCCACTCCGGAATTGTCGTTTTCTGGAAATCGGCTTTGTCTGCTTTCAATTCCTGCATATTAATGCCGATGAATTTCTGCGCTTTTTCTTTAGATGAATAATCGGGAAGCAGAACCGGGTACTTAACACCGTGTCTTACCAGTACAAGGGCAATCTCTTTTCTGGCTTCTTCGGCTCTCTGGATTGAGGTGCCTAAAACTCTCATTGCCTCAACCGGCGAATGGAATCCAAGTCCGTTCGACGCGGCAACCCAATCCCATCTCCACTGTGCGTGACGGATGAACTGAAGAGCCTGTTTCATTTCGGATTCTGTAGCCCCGTTATCCCAGGCAATTTTTGCTTCTATATGAACCGCCGCCAAAGTTTTTTCGGCGAGCTTTCTCAATTCTAAAATTTTGTCCTGTCTTTCGTAAACATTCTCAATCAGCTTCTGAGTTTTTTCACGATGACAGACCTGGCAGGAATTTTCAACATTATTCAACGGACTCTGAATATGATGATCGGTGAATTTCACTCCTCCTTCGGATTTGTACGGCATATGGCAGTCCGCACAGCCTACGCCGCGGTCGGCATGAATTCCGGTTTTAAATAATTCATAATCGGGATGCTGGGCTTTTAACATCGGGGTTCTGCTGAGCTGGTGTGTCCAATCGGTGAATTCTGCTTTGTCGTAATATTCTTCCATGGCGTCGGCGCTGAATCCGTTATCCCAAGGAAAGGTCAGATACTTTCCTTCCCCTTTAAAATAATACTCAACATGACATTGCGCGCAGACGAGCGAGCGCATTTCATTATGCGTGAAACTGCTTATATCTTTTCCCTGCCTCTCCAATGCCTCCAGCAATGCCGGACGCGTAATTCTGAGATCCATAGTTTTGGGGTCGTGACAATCCTGACAGCCGATCGGATTAACTATTTCGGCGCCCAGATCTTTCCATTTGCCTTTGTAGAATTCCGCAACTCCCATCTTTTGCATCACTCGGGGAACATCGGGACTTTTACATGTCCAGCAGGTTGCGGGCTGGGGGCTCACTTTATTTCCGCCGGTTCGCAAAATGTTTCTTATATCTTTAACTGCATACGCATGTCCGCGCGGTGAATTATATTCTTTTGAAAACGCGTAGCCCGCCCACATAATCACAAGTTCGGGAGATTCGCTCAGATAATCACGCGTAACAGAGCCCGCGTATTTACTTGCGAAAGTTGTATCTCTCATCTGCATATACGTTTCATATTCGCGCGGATAATTTTCTCCCCACACTTCATTGCGCGGTTCCCAATCCGCAATAGGCTTTACCTGCTGAAGAGTAAAAGCTTCGTTCCTTCTTTCAACAATCGATGATGCGAATAATCCGATTAAAAATACAATCACTACTGTAGCGAAAAACAGCACCCATCCAAGCCAAGGTTTGTTTTTAGTAATTTCCTGTATCGATTTCATTATTTACCTCTGATTAATTTTTCTTTTCTGATGAGATGAAATTTTCGAGCCAGCCCGGAACCGCCGGCTTCAATTGCGGCGTCCTTGCATAAGGTGTAGACGATAAACTGTGAACTCTTCCGTGAGGCGTCTCCCTGTGACACTCCCAGCAATATCTTTCCGTCTGATCTTCAACGCTTTTATTGTTGATAGAGCGCAATGCAATGGGGTGAACAATATTATTATGGCATCGTATGCAGTTTTCCTGAACGGCTTCCTTGCCCGCATCTTTAATCCTGATCA
>JBAYWA010000200.1:0-4301 GCA_041674325.1 Melioribacteraceae bacterium
AAAAATATTCTCAATGACGTGGATATACTCAAGTCACTTTCTGAAAATGAAATTGAGGATTTGTACGGCTCATCAGTAAGGTCGTTTCGCAGATCCGGCGAGCTGATAATAAAAGAGGGAGAGAGCGGGAGTTCAATGTATGTTTTAGCCGAGGGCCTGCTGAATGTTTTTGTGAATGAATCCGGAAAAGAAAGAGTAAAAGTGGGAACAATCTCGCCCGGGCAGTTTTTCGGAGAGATGTCTCTCCTCACGGGCGAAGAGAGGGGGGCTACGGTAATAGCGGAGACCGATTCGGTGACGGTTGAAATAAGCAAAGAGCCGTTTAAAAAGATATTGAAGAAGAGGCCGGAACTGGCAAACGCTTTAAGCGAAGTCATCGCCGAAAGACAAAGCATCAATCTGAAAAAGATGGACGATTATCTTAACCGGAAAGAATCATTCACCGCAAAAATTGCCGCCGGCATCAGATCTTTCTTCAATCTGAAATAGTGAAGAAGATAAAATGAAAAAATATTTTCTGAGCTTTCTGTTTTTTTTAGCTCCCTGTATAATTCCCGCGCAGACAGACTGGATCTGGCAGAATCCCCTTCCCCAGGGGAACGATCTGAACTCCGTCATCTTTGTAAACGAATCGGTCGGCTGGGCCGCGGGCAGACTTGGAACAATTATCAAAACTACCGACGGGGGAAATAATTGGATAACTCAATTAAGTAATACAGATCAGAATCTTCTTTCGGTCTTTTTTATTGATCATAATAACGGCTGGATCTGCGGCGAATCCGGAATTATACTCAGAACATCCGATGGAGGTTCAAAGTGGTCTTTTCAATCGGCCGGAACGGGCAGAATACTTAATTCCGTTTCATTCTCCGATCAGAACTACGGATGGATTTGCGGTGAATTAGGATTACTTCTCAAAACAACCAACGGCGGCGCCAATTGGCTGCAGCAGCCGTTTTCTCCGGGAGCGGATTTAAAAGGCATCAGGTTCCTCGACAGGAATAACGGATGGGCTGTGGGGGCAGACGGTACAATCGTCGATACATACAATAACGGAACTGCCTGGTATTATCTCTACAGCAGTACAACCTCTCAGCTGAACTCATTTCATTCGGCGGGACTCCCCACATGCTGGGCAGCCGGCGCCAACGGTGTTATCTTAAAATCACCTACCGGTTACGCTTGGTCTCAGCAGTCGAGCGGAACAACAAAGCTCTTAACTTCAATTTACAGCAGCGATTTGAATAATTGCTGGGCGGTAGGCGCAGAAGGAACAATTGTAAAGACATCCAACGGGGGAACATCCTGGCTGCCGCAGTCCGGCGGCACGACAAATCTTCTGAAGTCGGTTTGCTTTATCAATCAGAATACCGGGTGGATTGTCGGAGAGTTCGGGCTGATTCTCAAAACAACTAACGGCGGTTCAAACTGGTTTAATCAGAACAGAGGACTTAGAAGCGATCTCCTCTCTCTTAATTTTACGGACTTAAATAACGGCTGGGCTTCCGGAAACGCGGGATTAATTTTGCATACAATCGACGGCGGATCTAACTGGAACGTTCAGACTAGCGGAACTGTGAGCAATATCAATTGTGTCCGTTTCACCGATAATAATTTCGGCTGGGCATCGGGCGATAACGGTACAATTTTAAAATCAACTAACGGAGGAATCACGTGGTTAAATCAACTGAGCGGTACATATAATGATATCTACCAGATTTTCTGCTTTGACCGCGATACATTGTGGGCAGCGGGTGGAAGCGGAACGATTCTGAAAACTACAAACGGAGGAACAGACTGGATTCATCAATCCGCCGGAACTTACAATTGGCTCTACTCTACCTTCTTCACCGATAACAGAAACGGATATATCGCCGGTGCTTCGGGAAAAATTCTTAAGACATCGGACGGCGGCAGGAACTGGATAAATCAATCGAGCGGAACATCAAACTATCTCAATTCTATCTTCTTTACTGATAGCAATAACGGATGGGCAGCCGGGTACGGCGGGATAGTAATCCATACTACAAACGGCGGCGCTGATTGGAATACGCAAAACAGCGGTACGAGCCACTGGCTTAATTCCATCTTTTTTTTGGATAGATATACCGGCTGGATTGCCGGAGGGAATGGAACTATCATAAAAACTACCGACGGCGGAATCAATTGGACGGTTATTGCGAGCGGGACAAAGAACTGGTTTAATTCAATCTATTTCGGAGATATGAATTCGGGCTGGGTCGCGGGAAAATCCGGAACTATACTTAAAACTACTTCGGGAGGAGCTACCGCTCTGGAAGAATCTGAAATTCAGATTCCTTCCGAATTTATTTTATATCAGAATTATCCCAATCCCTTCAATCCAAGTACGGTTATAAGTTACCGGCTCACTGCCGATTGTTACGTCTCTCTGAAGGTTTTTGACCTGTTGGGACGGGAAGTTGCAACTATGGTTAACGAATTTAGGAAAGCCGGAATATATCACTCTACATTCTCCACTCAGCATTCATCACTCGCAAGCGGTCTCTATTTTTACAGGATAGAAACTGGGGGCAAATCCCAATCGAAAAAAATGATCCTGCTTAAATGATTCTGTTCTCCACTCTTCTTCAGGTTTTACATCCTTCCTTAGATGCATTTTTAATATCCGGATATAATCAAAAATCATTTTAATCATAAAAAAACCGGAGCTGTGCACTCCGGTTTTCAAAAAGTTGCTTCTTTCTTTATTTCATCAATATCATCTTTTTATTTTGTATATACTCTCCCGCCCTCAGCGAATAGAAATATACACCGCTTGTAAGTTCGGAAGCGTCGAAAACCACTTCATAGCGTCCCGGTTCTTTATTCTCCTGAACCAGAACTTTGATCTCCTTACCCAGCAGATCGTAAACGGCGATTCTTACAAAACCCGCTTTGGGTATATTATACCGTATGGTGGTTGTAGGATTGAACGGATTCGGGTAGCTCTGCAGCAGTTCCATCTTAGATGGAATCTCTTTACTCTCCTCAATACCGGCTATCAGTTTGCACTTTCCTGCGCTTCCGGCATTATAAATTGATAGAATCTCCTGCGTGGTAAGAACGCGGTTGAACATCTCGACTTCATCAATAATTCCGTTGAACCTTTTCTGATCGGCGTATGATTGCCTGCCGATAGTTAAAGGTCCGGAATTGTCCAATGAACCCTGACGCGCTGTTAGATTAAATCCGGTGGAGGCAACTCCGTCCTTATAAAAGATAACTCCGGTCGTGGAATTTCTTGTCACCGTCACGGCCACATGATGCCAGTTGCCGTCGGCAACAAATACACCCGAACTCTGATTCGTAAAGTAGTTAGGCGGCGACGCGTCGGCTAACTGAAGACTCAGATATCCGGCGTTAAGATGAAATGAATAACCAAGATAGACTAATCCCGTAAGCGTATGCTTATCTACAATTATTCTCTCGCCCGAATTTGCGCTTGTTTTAATCCACGCGTCAATAGAAAAATTCCCTGTCCCGAAATTCAGCTCCGACTGATGAGGCACAATCAGATAATCATTTGTCCCGTCGAACTGAAGACCCATCAGCACTTTTCCGGTAACAGGCAGAGCACCGTTCATTCGGATTCCCGCGTTGTTTATCCCCGCAAGATCAACCGATGATGAGGCTGAAATTTCATCGAGGGGCCACCATGCTACCATTCCGGCGGGCGGTTCAACACATCCGACAGCCGATATAAATTTATTTCCGAAATTAATTTCAGTCCGTTTCTCGCCCGAAGTCAGAGAAATTATGTATGTGCCCGATGCGGGCGCTGTCTGATTCCATCCGCTCTTCTGAACTTCCGAAACTGTGTATGTCCCTTCAGGCAGATTGTTAAAGCAGTAATTACCCTCTTCGTCCGTTACCGCGGAAGATGTATATGCGCCGGTAAGATTGATTGTCCAGCCGGAGAGTCCGCTTTCGCCGTCATCTTTAGTACCATTACCATTAGTATCATTGAATTTCATTCCGCATATCGATCCTTCATCTCCTGTAAATGGAGCAGTAGTACCGCAGATGGTAACGTTATTGTGAGTGGCGAATGAAGGAAGTGCTGCCATACCGTGAAGAATAGGATAAGGATAAATTCTTAAAGAAAATACCTGTGTACCGGAAACTGTAACACCGGAAATCGCCTGTGAAAATAATGTCATTGATGTATTTAAGTAAACCAGCGGAGTTGAATTCAGAGCCTGACTCGTGTTCCAGTTGTCAGTGGAATAATATGCCTTGAAAGCCAGTATATTAAAGTTGGTGCTCCATGGGAGATCTCC
>JBAYWA010000201.1:0-4298 GCA_041674325.1 Melioribacteraceae bacterium
CATAGGGGGTGAAGGCAAATATGCCAGGACTACGAACAGAAAAGATTTTTCACTGGATCCGCCAGAGCCGACAATACTGGATTACTGCCTGCAAAACGGAATTGATACTTATGCAATCGGAAAAGTTAATGATCTTTTCAATTATAAGGGAATTAAACATCAACTGAAGACTAAGTCGAATCAGGAGGGAGTGAATAAAATAATCGAGACCGCAAAGAAAGTAAGAGGATCTCTCATATTCACTAATCTCGTTGATTTTGACGTTTACTACGGACACCGCAATGATCCGGCGGGTTTTCATAAAGCACTGCAGGAATTTGATCTCCGGCTTCCCGAAATATTAAGTGTTTTGGATGAGTCCGACCGGCTTGTAATCAGTGCCGACCACGGAAACGACGCTACTGATATCAGCACCGATCATACGAGGGAGTACGTACCCCTCTTGTATTACAGAAAAGAGATACCGGGTAAAAATCTTGGGATACGCGGCACCTTTTCCGATGTTGCCCAGACTGCCGCGCATTTTTTCAAAATCAACAATGACCTGAACGGAGTGAGCTTTCTTAATGACTGAGATCGGGAGTAATGAAAATGAGATTAATAAAAGTAATAACCCAGCCGGTAAACCGGAGGAGCTTTTCGAACTCATAAAAAAGATTCAGTCACTGCCGGATGAGGTTGTTACTGATTTTATAAATTGCAAAGGGTCCATCAATTCGGCCGGATTTAAGGAAAAGTATCTGAATAATGTCCGTTAAAATTGAATACTTGATTGATACCGATATTCTGATAAGTCATTTAATGACAAAAAATTTTTCTGAATTATCCGATCTTGAATCGGCTATGATAAGAGGGATCTGCTTTACCTCGGTATTAAACTTGACAGAATTGTACTTTATTGCCGGCAGTCCCGAAGAAAAATCCGGGATAGATTCTGTAGCCCGTGCATTAAAAGTTTTGGGAATTCATCCCCGCTACAGTTTGAACATTACGGAATTTTTTAATAAAGTTGCGACCGCGCGCGATGCTCTTTTCTGTTCTCTGGCAAAAAACAACAAATTGCCAATTTTGACGGGTGATTCGGAAAGATACAGAGACAGCGGAATAAAAATTATTTCACCAAATGAATTGAGAGGATGAATTGATACTCGGGAAAGTAATAGGAACTGTCTGGTCTACACGCAAAGATGAAAACCTTGTGGGAGCCAAGTTCCTAATTGTACGCCAGCTGAATCTGGAATATAAACCTAAAGAAGCTACTGTTATAGCCGTCGATTCTGTAGGGGCGGGCGTTGGAGAGATAGTACTGGTGGCACAGGGAAGTTCGGCACGCCAGACAACATTTACGAAAAATAAACCGGTTGATGCCGTCATTATGGCAATAGTCGATAAACTTGATATTTCCGTGAAAGAAAAAAATAAAGAAGCGGCGGAAGCATAATGTATCTGGGTAAAGTTATTGGGACTATATGGGCGACGAGAAAGTACGAAACCCTGACAGGTTACAAGATGCAATTTGTTCAGCCGATAAATGCTGAACATAAGAATCTGGGCGAACCGATCATAGCATTGGATACAGTAGGCGCTGGCCCCGGAGAAATTATATTTTATGTAACAGCAAGCGAGGCGGTAATTCCGCTCGATGTTGATATGGCTCCGGTTGACGCTTCAATTGTGGGGATTGTTGATTCGATTAATATTCAAGCCTAGCGGGAGTAGTAATTTTGAAAATCACCAAACAATTTACAAACCGTGAAAGTCAATCTTTAGATAAATACCTTCAGGAGATAGGTAAAGTTGATCTTCTGACTCCTGATGAGGAGATAGAACTTGCAATAAGAATCAGGAGAAATGATCAGTTAGCGCTGGAAAAATTAGTTAAAGCCAATCTGCGTTTCGTCGTTTCAGTTGCAAAGCAGTATCAGAATCAGGGATTGTCTCTTGGTGATCTGATTAATGAAGGCAACCTGGGATTGATAAAAGCGGCACGCCGTTTTGATGAAACAAGGGGGTTCAAATTTATTTCTTACGCTGTATGGTGGATTCGCCAGTCGATATTGCAGGCTCTGGCAGAGCAGTCGAGAATTGTCCGCCTCCCCTTGAATAGAGTTGGCGCTCTGAACAAAATAGGAAGAGCCTACAGCAATCTTGAGCAGGAATATGAAAGGGAACCGAGTCCGCATGAACTTGCCCAGGAACTCGATATGGATATCAACGAAGTTTCGGATACATTAAAAATTTCCGGACGCGCGGTTTCTATGGACGCGCCTTTTGCTCAGGGGGAGGAGAACCGCCTTCTGGATATCCTTGAGAACGATGAACAGCCCTCTCCCGATCATACTCTGATGTCGGAATCCCTCAGAAGAGAAATTGAACGCGCCCTGTCCACATTATCCGAGAGAGAGGCGGAAGTGGTGAAATTGTATTTCGGATTGAACAAGGAACATTCACTTACACTTGAAGAGATCGGTGAAAAATTTAATCTGACCCGCGAACGTGTGCGTCAGATAAAGGAAAAAGCGATAAGAAGGCTGCGCCACGCTTCCAGGAGTAAAAATTTACGATCATACTTAGGCTAACCGGCCGAATAATGAGGCTAATTCAGTTGACAAAAAATTTCCTGTTGGGACTTCTTGTCCTTGCGATTTTTATAAGTTGTTCAGCATCTTCAAACGCTCAACGCTATAATAAGAATAAAAGTAAAAAGCCGGTCGAGAATTCCAGGATTCCCTCCGATGATTCCACTAAAAAAGTGAACGGCAGAACCGACAGAGTGGCATTTAGCGATCTTCCGGACTCGCTGGATGATGAAGAAGAATTTGATGAACCGCCGCCGGCTGCCGGCGCTCCTATCGATAAAGCAAAACTGGTTGCAAAGATCGATAAGCTTAATGAATTTAACATAGCCCTTACGCCAAGGGAGAAAATCCTGCTTCAGGTAATAAAATTCCTTGATACGCCGTATAAATACGGGGGAAGCAGCGAGAAGGGAATTGACTGTTCCGCATTTACACTCCAGGTCTATCGGAATTCCATCTCTTCCACACTGCCGCGGTCGGCCAGAGAACAATACACCGTAGGAGAGAAGATAGACAGAGAGGAACTTCAATTCGGGGATCTTGTTTTTTTTAACACACGCAGAAGATCCAATCCGGGACACGTCGGGATATACCTTGGCGAGAATAAATTTGTCCACGCAAGCCGGACTCTCGGCGTTACAGTATCCTCTCTTGATGAGACGTATTATAAGAAACGTTATGTCGGTGCCCGCAGAGTTGACCCACTTACCGAAACCGATTAATAGCCCCACTCTTAAAGTTTCCCCCGATGCAAATTGAAATTAAGATCGGTTTGCCTTAATTTAAATCACAAACAAAAACATTTCGGAGTTAAGAATGGAATTTAGAATTGAAACTGATACAATGGGTGAGATGAAAGTCCCTGTTGATAGGTATTACGGCGCCCAGACTGCAAGATCATTGATGAATTTTAAGATAGGCGGTGAGAGATTTCCTGCTGAATTAATAAGAGCTCTTGGAATTGTTAAGAAAGCAGCCGCTATTACAAATAACGAACTTGGAAGCCTTCCGAAGGAAAAATTAGACCTAATCCTTAAAGCCGCGGATGAGGTTATTGATGGGAAACTCAATGACCATTTCCCTCTGGTTGTTTGGCAGACCGGAAGCGGTACACAGACTAATATGAATACCAATGAAGTGATTTCCAACCGCGCCATCGAAATGGCGGGCGGGGTAATGGGGAGCAAAAAACCGATTCATCCAAACGACGATGTGAACAAGGCGCAATCTACAAATGATGCTTTTCCCACTTCTATTCACGTTGCCGCGGTTGAGGAGATCCATCGCCGCCTGATTCCGATGGTTACAAAACTCAGAGACTCTCTGGATGCCAAGGCAAAAGAATTTAAGGACATAATTAAGATCGGACGTACTCACCTTATGGATGCCACTCCGCTTACCCTGGGCGATGAATTTTCCGGCTATGCGATGCAGCTTACATACGGTCTTGCACGTATCAGCGATTCATTAAAACGCCTATATGAAATACCGCTTGGAGGCACCGCAGTTGGAACTGGTCTGAATGCCCATCCTGAATATGCGGTAAAAGTAGCGGAGACAATCTCTAAATTGACAGGCAAACCGTTCAAGACCGCACCGAATAAATATGAAGCAATGGCGGCTAAGGACGCTCTGGTTGAGATGAGCGGAACTTTAAAGACGCTTGCCGCATCTTTACTTAAAATTTCGAATGACGTACGCTGGCTCGGCTCGGGTCCC
>JBAYWA010000202.1:0-4286 GCA_041674325.1 Melioribacteraceae bacterium
AGAGAATATCGTTTTTAGCACACCCGTGTTCCACTTATTTTGAAGATTACATTGATATAGACGCCATCATAGATTTATGCAACTCGCATAAAGTCCCAATGGAATTCAACTGCGCTAATTATGTGAATAAAAGAACCAACCTTAATAATCTTTATAAAATGTTAAAAAGGTGTGAGCAAATTTATGTCAATAGCGACGCCCACACATTAGCCGAAATCCAAGGTCTGAGAAAGGCGGGAATGCTGTTCCTGGCAGAGAATAATTATTTATAATGAATGATTGGAATGGCGGGAAAGACTCCGGGTGAATTACAGCGCAAGAACCGTACTATTCAATCTTTAAACAAAAAGAAAATGGCTTGATCTCTCAAGCCCTTTATTTGTAAAGGATAAATCGGGATCTTTTACAGCCCCAGCTTCAATTTAATTGCGGCCGGCACGGCGTCTTTGTGAACCATGATTGCCATCGTTTTCAGGCGCACATACTGCTCGGACATATACCAGTACCCGCCATATTTTCTCTCCTTTGTGCCCCACGAATTTTTTGTGTAGTAAAATTTATTTCCGGTCTGATCTTTCGCGATTCCCGTCAAATGCATTAAATGATCGTCGGTTGTAGTGTGATTGTCAAATGTTTCCTGGCGCATCTCCTGTGTGACGATCTTTTCGGCCTCCGGTTTTTCTTCGGCGTCTTCATCCTTTTTCTCCTCGTCGGCCGCCGTCAGCTCCTCCTGAAGCGGAACTATAGAAACATTTTTCTTCCGGTTAAAATATTTTTCGCTTACATCTCCGTCCCAGGCGACGGAATAGCCGTTCATTAAAGAGTTATCTACAATATTAATAAGCTCGTCTACCGGAACATTATAGTACCGATCCTTGCTCCAGTTATCAGGAATTTCCAGATCGAATCTTGTGTAGAACGGATGATGTGTGTATGAAGTCAGCTCGATATAATCATCCGGATTAAATCCCGTTGATTCCGCAAAGCTTTTCGGGCTGTAGATATTGCCCATGTAAGAAAATTCTTTGGGCGGATTTCCCAGGTAAATTCCGAGTGATGATTCAAAGACTTCCTGCCACCGCGGAGTGATCTTTCCGCCGCGCGCTTTAGAGACAGCGTCCGCAATCGCTTTCAGAACTCCGTCCATTTCCGCGTGATTGTGTTTATCTTCATTTATATTCATTCCGTTATAAAACTCTTCCGGAATGAATCCATACTGTTTAATTACGTTTATCGCGTCGTGCGCCTGTCCTCCCATTCCAAAATTAGCCGCGCCGGAGTAGCGCACATAACTCACAGCTTTCGGAAGATAGGTATAGCGTACATTGAACATTGGCGATAGAATGTGTTCTCCTTTCCCCATCCGAATCAGCTCGGTTTCTACAAACGAAGTTGCGGCAAACGACCAGCAGGTTCCGGTGTTGGACTGATTCTTAACCGGCGTAGTCTTGATCTCTTTAACCATTTCGAATTCATAGATGTCTCTCTTTTTCTTTCCCTGAGCGCTTATAAAATACGGGATTAGTAACAATGCAAATAACAGATAAGCTGCACGACGAGGTTTCATGACCCCTCCGATATTGATAGATTTTATGCCGAAATTTATCTATTACCAAAAACAATTCATAATAATTATATCGGGATATAGATATAATTGATTTTTAGATCCTGTGTAGATAATTTATAATCGAATTCAGGAGATGAGTGTAAATGGTATTCAATTATGCAAGATACTTGTTCATTTTTTCGATAATTCTTTCTCAAACTATTTTTCCGCAGCAGCGGAAATTTGGCATTGTAATTCACGGCGGAGCGGGAACAATCTTAAAATCCAATATGACGCCGGAAAGAGAAGCGGAATATGTTTCAATGCTGAATAAAGTTTTGGAAGCAGGCTACAAAATATTAAATGACGGCGGATCCGCTCTGGACGCGGTTAATACGGCGATCAATATTATGGAGGATTCTCCTCTGTTCAATGCCGGAAAAGGAGCGGTCCTTACGGAAAAAGGAGCCGCGGAATTGGACGCTTCAATTATGGACGGCAAAACTTTAATGGCAGGCGCGGTTGCCGGAGTTAAACATGTCAAAAACCCAATTAATCTGGCGCGGCTGGTTATGGAAAAATCGCAGCACGTTATGATGGTGGGAGAAGGAGCCGAGGAGTTCGGAAAGGAAAACAATATTGAGATGGTTGATAATAGTTATTTCATCACTAAAGAAAGATGGGAATCATACCAGAGAATGCTGAAAAGGGAAGAGGAGAGAAAAAAAGCGGAGAAGCACGGGACCGTGGGCGCGGCGGCGCTCGATAAAAACGGAAATCTGGCGGCCGGAACATCTACGGGCGGAATGATGATGAAAAAATTCGGACGGGTCGGTGACGCCCCCATCATTGGCGCGGGCACTTACGCTGATAATAATACATGCGCAATTTCCGCGACCGGTCACGGCGAGTATTTTATACGACTCGGAGTAGCGCGCGACATCTCAGCGCTGATGGAATATAAAAATTATTCGCTGAACGATGCGGCTACCGAGGTGATAATGAAAAAACTCGGCAGACTTGGAGGAGACGGCGGAATTATAGCAATAGATAAGGATGGAAATGTTTCAATGATTTTTAATACCGAGGGGATGTACAGAGGACACTATGTTAATGACGGAAAACCGATTGTAAAAATTTATAAAGAATAATTCTCGGGGTCCCGTCATTTTCAGCTCCGGTGGAGTAAATATTTTAAGGAGGGTCAATGCCTGCAATTTTAGAAGTTAATTATCTGGCGGTTTTAGTTTGCGGAATCATCTCGATGATTATCGGTTTTGTCTGGTACAGCCACATCCTGCTTGGAAGAATCTGGATGGAGGAGATAGATAAATCCGAAGATGAATTGAAAAAAGATTTCAATCCGGTTAAGACATACGGAATATCATTCCTCTGCAATCTCTTTATAGCATTCTCTCTGGCCCAATTAATGGCGCACAGCAACGCGGTTTCCGTTGCTTCGGGAATCCGAATGGCATTTCTCTGCTGGTCCGGATTTATTCTGGCGCCGATGATAATCAACGCAATGTTAGAGGGAAAATCGATAAAGCTTCTGCTCGTGGATTCGGGCCATCATTTGATTGTAATTCTTGTTTTCGGAATAATTCTGGGCGCGTGGACGATATAGACATATATAAAAGAGGGCCGCTTTTGTTTAATATAAATTTTCCTAGCACGGATTAAAATGAAGATAAACCTTGTTGTATTTGATCTGGACGGTACGCTTATCAAATCGCACGAAACAATCTTTTATGCCACTCAGAATGCGCTGAAGGAGTTTGATATTAATGTGGAGATGCCCCGTGATAAATTCTATAATATGATCGGGCTTCATTTCGAAGATATTTTCTTGGAGTTCGGATTTGCGGTTCCGGATTTTGAACAATTTATTAATGTTTACAAATCAATTTATTTTGACTACATCGGATTTTCAACCGTTTATCCGGGCGTTGAAGAATTGCTGAGCGGACTTAACAAAAAAAATATTAAAGTCGGTCTGCTTACAACAAAAGGGCAGGATCAGGCGGAAAAAATACTAGGCCATTTTTCCCTGGCGGATAAATTCGACTATATTATGGGGCGCCGCCCGGGACTCTCTCACAAACCGTCACCGGAACCTCTTCAAAAAATAACCGGCGACCTGAAAATAGAGATAGGTCAAACTCTGATGGTCGGTGATTCGGAGATGGATATTCAGTGCGGACAAAATGCGGGATCGAAAACCTGCGCGGTAACGTACGGATACCGGACAAAAGCGGATCTGGAAAAATCATTTCCGGATTTTCTGATTGATAACATTCTGGATGTAGAGCACCTAATTAACGGAAAAGAGAATAATTATGATGGGAGATTGATCCATGGATAAAACAGGAAAAGTCTCGACCAGTATTATCAACGGGATTGCAACGATCACGTTTTCACACCCGAAGAGCAATTCGCTCCCCTCCGCCACCATAAAAGAGCTTACCGAAGCTATAAATAAATTCGCAGTTGACAAACACGCGCATGTAATTGTTATCAGAAGCGAAGGCGATAAGGCGTTCTGCGCGGGCGCGTCATTCGACGAACTTCTTCATATCAAAGACTATAAAACCGGCAAAGAATTCTTCATGGGATTTGCCCGGCTTATAAACGCAATGAAAAATTGTCCGAAGTTTATCGTAGCCCGTGTTCAGGGAAAGGCAGTCGGCGGGGGGGTCGGAATTATTGCGGCGGCGGATTATACAATTGCATTAAACGA
>JBAYWA010000203.1:0-4279 GCA_041674325.1 Melioribacteraceae bacterium
AATTCTATATATGAATTGGACAATAAATTTAACCAAGTAAAAATACTGGATATGGGAGACGGCGGCATCACTAATTTTCAACCGGTTGAAAGTAAATTTTTAACCGCAGACTCATCTGGCAGAATTCTAATTTTCAGAATAAGGCAAATTAATTGAGAAATTTCGACGGAATTATTTTCGATATCGACGGAACATTAACGTCCACTAATGAACTGATCTTCGCGACATTCAGGCATGTCACCGAAAAATATCTGAATAAAAAAGTAACCGATGAAGAGATCATTTCCCTTTTCGGACCCACTGAGGATGTGATATTAAAAGAATTCATGAAAGAAAATTATGACGAAGCGCGGAAAGATTATATGGATTTCTATGAAGCTAAGCATCATTTGATGGCGGACGTCTACCCCGGAATAAAGGAAGTGCTTCAATTCATCAAATCAAAAAAAATCCCATTATCTATTTATACGGGCAAAGGGCGCGATTCCTCGGTGATAACGCTTAAAAAAATCGGTGTATATGAACAGTTCGACATGATCGTTACAGGCGATGATATAGCGGACCATAAGCCCTCTCCAGAAGGTATCGATGTATTCGTGGAAAAATTCAATCTTGACCGGAAGAGAGTTCTGATGATTGGAGACGCTCCAGCAGATATACTTGCGGCCCGGAGTGCGGGTGTTAAGATTGCCTCAGTTGTCTGGGACAGTTACGCGCGTGAAAAAGTTTTGGGAATGAAGAGTGATTTTGTTTTTGAAACTGTAGATGATCTGCTCGCCTTCTTAATGGAAAATCTGAATTAAAGAACTACCCGAAATTCAACTCAAACCGTAAAATATTGAGCCGGATAAAAAGCTTATCCGGCCCAAGCGGAAAATTATTTTTTTGCAGCCATGATATTTTCAATATTGGAAACTAAATCCTCAAGATGAAATTTAGTTGTAGGATCTTTCGCTTTCTGTAGAGAAACGGCAATCTTCCTCTTCAACAGCAATAATTTTGCGCGGGCAATAGGGGCCAGATCTGTAAACTCCGGGCTGGGACTTAAAGATGTTCGTTGAGCGGGAGCAACAGCCGGTATGGAAACCGGTTTTTCCGGATTGATCTTCAGTCCGAGTTCGGCAACAAGTATTCTCTGCAGTTTTCTTCTGTAGGGATCCACCAGAATATTTTTCTGATCGAGTTCGCTGAAAATTCCATCCGTCAGATCAGTAACCATTTCGTTTACGGTATAAACTTTTTCCCCTTTATCAATCTTCGATTCGGTATCAACCATTCGTTGAATCTTTGTGTTATCCAATAATCCCTTAATCAAAACAGAGTTTGTATTTGTAATCTGGTCGATATTTCCCGACGGTTCGATCAGATCAAGGATTTCTCTCTTAAGAATTTTCCTGGGAGTAGCGAATCCCTCTTCCTGAAGCAGTTTCATAGCATCTTTCTGTTTTTCATATGAGACAGGAGAAAAAACTTTTCCAGCAGAGCCAATATGCCTGTCTTTCTTAAAAACTCCTCCGATGATCATTGCCACATGGCCCAGTTCTCTCGCTCTCTGCTGAAGCACTCTGTCATAAGTAAGATTTAATAAACTGTAGTCGTCGCCGGCTTTTGACGCCGCGGCGGGAATAATAAAATCCATAATTCTGTAGATATTCAGAAGACCAAGTTTTGTAGCTTCCACTCCGTCGCTTCCCATATCCTCCGTCTGAGATGAGGGGTCGTAACTCGAGAACTGGCTGAATTCGAGATACGGATTAGTTTCCTGCCTTTTTGCTATTGCGTCAAGATATGGTTTTTCCTCGTCGGAGTTCTTTGCCTGCGGGAACGGTTTATATCCCCATTCAACCGCAAATTTATCGTATACACTTATTTTAGGGATGAGATTTGCATTATCACCCGGCTGAGCAACATAATTGAATCTGCCGTAATCCATTATTGAAGCTTCGTTTCCGTATTTATCCGTGAAAGACTTGCTTCTCAGACTATCGACCGGAAATACTGAGCTGGCTCTTCCGTTATGCTGAAATCCCAGAGAGTGTCCTACTTCATGCGCGACTACATATCTCAGAACATCACCCATAAGATCATCTGGGAGAGGGAGTTTTTGAGCGCGCGGATCCAACGGAGAAACCTGTGAAAAATACCAGGTGGTAATAAGGTTCATCACGTTGTGATAAATTTTAATATCGGCTTCCAGAATTTCACCTGTCCTTGGATCGTGAACATGAGGACCGAATGCGTTTTCTATATTGCTGGGGAGCCAGCTTACTGAGGAAATTGTTGCGTCTTCCGTGTTCCAATCCGGCTTTTCTTCAACAGACGGTGCGAATTTTCCGACAATCGCGTTTTTAAATCCGGCGGCCTCAAACGCTTCCTTCCAGTCTTCTATTCCAAGTTTGACATAAGGTTTCCACTTTTCCGGAACGCTCCTGTCTACATAAAATGTGATCGGTTTTACAACTTCTGAAACTTCCGCGCCCGGCTCTTTCTTCTCAAGCCTCCATTTTGTTATGTAAGTTCTTATTTCAGCTCTGTGAGAATCGTAACCATAATCTTCCTGACTGACGGAGAAATATCCCACCCGCGAGTCAGATAATCTGGGCAGCATTGGATTCGACGGGAGATGGACCATACTGTAGTGCATCATAACCGAAACCGTACCCAGTGTGCTGTTATCCGGCACCTCATCAACGTCGAATGTGAGAACTACATCGGCTTCAATGTTTTCTGCATACGGAGTAATCTGTTCTATGAATGAGCGTTTGGAATCGAGCCGTTTTGCCTTAAAGTTTTTCTTCGGGACAAACTCAATTTTTTCCGCGGTGAAAAATTCAGTTACATCAATCACCATCGAGCTGTCTTTTCCGAAGGCGGCAATATCAAATGCCATAAGTATAGGAGGAAATGTAGAAGCATCAACGGCGTTATAGACTGCTTTTTGTTCATCGGCCACAATTGTATAATTCATCTGGCGAAGCAGAATCTGGTCATTCCTCCGTTCCCATCTCACAACCTGATTATTATAAGATATACCCCCATAACCAAGTTTCGACTGGCTTTTTTTGATCTGCGAAACCCATAAAAACAGCCTGCCAAGTTCCTTCTTTGGAATTTCATAGTACCACCTGCTGTCCACCTGATGAACCGTAAAAATACCCGTGTTTGTTTTCGATTCTTTTGTTATTACCTCCTGATACGATTTGATTTTCGGCTTCTTGACATCCGTTTTTTCTTTCTGTTCCTGGCCTTGAATATTTCCGGTCAGAATTGAAAAGGAGAATAGAAGAGCAACTGAAATATTTAGAAAGCACTTTCCTGCCTGTTTCATGCAGTTCCTCCATATTTATTGAGATTGTAATTTATCGGATAAGTATAAAATCTATTTTTCAGATTAATTGCCGCTGCCGGCAGAAAGGCGTTAAAAAATTTCTCACTTCTTTGCGAGCCAGACTTCAGGGTTCTGGTAATTCCGCTCATTCCATATTTCAAAGTGGAGGATCTTTCCTTCGAGACTCTCGTTCACTTTCCCGATCGGATTCCCCCCTTTGATCCTCTCACCCTCCTTGACCGTTATATCGGACACGTGTCCGTATACCGTTCTGAATTCGTCCCTATGAGTTATGATCACAATACTGCCGTATCCGGGGATCCAGTCGATAGCTGAGACTATCCCCTCTGCAACCGATAATACATTCCCCTCTCCTTTCACAGCAATATCAATTCCATAATTCAGCGTTATTGTATTGAGCCGTTCGTTTTTATTTTCCCCGAAATCGCGAACTATCTTTCCTTCTCTTATCGGCCAACCCAATTTGCCCCGCAATTCTCCGAAATTTTCAAATTTGCTGTAGTCGAACATCTGGATATTTTTCTTAAATGCGGCATTACTTTTACCTGCTACATTCTCGGTATGCATCTTCGCTTTGCGTTCGCGGTCTATTTCAATGAGTTTCGCGACCATATTTTTGATCGATATCTCCGCTCTTCTTTTTGAAGCTATCTCTTCGGTAATGATTTTTTGATCGCGTTTCAGCTTTGAGAGAAGTTCTTTTTTTTCTGATTCTTTTTTACGAAGGTTTTCCTTCTCATTGAGTTTCTGTTTTGCCAGGCGCGCCCTTTCCGCCCTCTCATTCTCAAGATTATTTCTTAATCCGCTCAGCTCATTTCTGCTCCTGTTAAGCAGATTAAGAGTTTTCTTATTCTGTTCCGAGATATACCTTAAATAACGGTAACGTTTTATTGCCTGGTTGAACGAGTCCGCGTCAAAAATAAACCGCCA
>JBAYWA010000204.1:0-4267 GCA_041674325.1 Melioribacteraceae bacterium
CCGTCGCTTAATGCAGGATATATTTTATCGTAAACGGATGTGGAAGAACAGGAGAGAGTAGAGATTAAAATTAGAACCGCGGATAAAATTGAAAATCCGGTCTTTCTAATCATAATATCTCCAACGGCTATTTATTCTACAATTAATCTAATCGAAAAAAAACTGTAAGGAAAGGGATAATCTTCAATCTCTTTTTTGTCCGGGATCGACCCTAGATGCGACAACCGCCCGGTTCCGCCTAGAAATTTTTCATCCACGCGCTTCTCAGAGAAAGAGATTCTTCACCAGCGTCTTCCGATATTTCAAATTGATGTTTAATTTTTCTTGGCTGCATTGTAACCGTTATCTCTTTTTCGCTCCCGTCCCGTTCGACAAATAGCTTGAATGAGTCGCCGACTTTCAATTTGCCGATGAATCCTAATTTGGACTGCGCATTCTGAAGGGATACCTCTTCTCCATTAACTTTAGAGATGAAATCTCCGGTACGCAAACCATCCGGAACCGGATTCTCTACGTTGATTATGGTCAGTCTGTTTTCTTTCACGCCAATCGCTACCCCGAGTGAAATCTTAGAGCTGTCAATTCCGGCAAATTCCTTATAAGCAATCCCAAGTTTAGAAAAATACTCTTCAATAGGAAGTTTTTCGGCGCCTTTAATGTATCTGTTGATAAAGTCCGCAATTTCCGGGTAAGTTCTGCGGACAAATTCCTCAAAGAAATCTTTTTCGCTGAAGGCTTTATTTGCGCCATAATCTCTGTAGAGCTGATTAATTACCTCCCTTAATCCTTTAGTGCCTTTAGAAAGTTCGAGCAGACGGATATCCAGCAGTGTAGCAACAAGCGCGCCTTTCTGATAAATATTAGGATACTGATCCTGCATTTCGGTAGAATGAAGCGAAAGCTCGGTTAATGAGATTGTCTGATTGAAATTATCATTTGCCTCAAGCTTATTCTTCATAGTCAGTAAGAACTCATTCAGGGGTATCAAATAATCGCGGAGCTGAAGTATATCAGAAGCCCATTCCGTTACTCCCTCATAAAGCCATATATGCTGAGACATAGTTGGTTTTTCATAATTGAAATCACCCACAAGTTCGCTGTGAATATTCAGCGGAGTAATTATATGATAGAATTCGTGTGCCGCTATCGACTTTAATTCGGTGATCAGATAATCCGTTAAATCACTTTCGTGAAAAACATAAAATGAACTGTAATTATGTTCCCATGCGCCGGCAGAAAAATTTTCGAAATGAAATAAAAAAGTATAATTTTTAATTGGAAGCCCCTCGGTAAACTGGCTGGTAGCGTTTAATATCTCCTCAAGAAGAAGAAGGATGTTGTCCGAGTTTATTTTACCCGTCTTGGAATATGTATAAATGTCTACGGTTGTTTCTTCGATTGCAGCGGTTGTTTTTGAAAGAGTGCCGAGCATTATGGGCGAATCGACAACTTCATCAAATCCCGATGCGCTGTAATATCCGCCGCTCTCTTTTTTCAAGGCCGTCCCAACGGACCAATTGGATGGATAATCCAATCTGATTTCAATCTGATCATTCTTCTTGCCGTGAAAGTAACCGAATACGGCCTGACCATTTATTACCGCGTGATCATTTTCCAGAGATGTTCCGCACATCGGATAAACCTGATTTTCTTTCTGAGGATTATCCCACGTCTCAGCTATTGTGTATACAATTTTAGCCGTTTTTGCCGGCTCGTCGATTTTCCATTGATTGACAGAGAGACGTCCGGAACTCAATTCTTTCCCGTCTCCGTCGAATGCATTGAAAGAGCGGACATACCTTCCTATATCCATTGTCTGATAAGTACCCGGAGCTGTGGATGCGAACTGGAATATATTATTTGAACTGTCCAGTTTGTCCGGAACCATTGTTACTTTGAACAGATCATCCGAACGGTCATTCAGATTTATAAAAAATTTCTGTTGTGCTGTATGTGGATTAAAAATAGCAAAAACAAAAAGAAGAGATAGCGGATGGGCGGATAATTTTATTCATTTGTGATTCATCCTACTTGGTTAGATTGAATGTCAAATAAGACGGATGCGGGAAAATTAAGTTTTACCCGCATCCGGATTGGAAACCCGCTTTTGCCCCCGGATCCGGAAAAGAGCCGGGTTGGCGGAAAATATTTTGGAATGACGGAGTCAATCTGTCGAATTCAGAAATTTGCCGCCGCCCGTGGAGCCTATTTAATCTTTTCGAAGAGCAGTTCCGTAAAAATAAAGTCGGGAGAATTCGGCACTTCAAATGTCATCTGTTTTACCTCGCCTTTGAAGCCCAGGTCAAATTTAATATACCCGCGCGTGAGGAATTCATCCTCCCAGTCAATCTGAAACATATCATATTGATAATGTTTCAATTCGCCCCGGAATGTAGGTGACGGTACAAATTGTAAAAACAGGCTCGAATTTTTAATGGTCACTTCCGCTTTTCCGTACATTTTATCTTCATAGATGCCGCAATATTTTTCAAGCGCTAAAGACGGTTTGGAATCTCTGGCTCTGATCTCTTCCCGCCGGAGAATCTCCTTATCAAACATCTCCTGCCGTTTAGCGTATCCGTCAAGTATCAGCTTCTCATAATCCTTCGGTTCTGTATCTGTCATTATATCAAGAATGTAATTATTAACGGCTCCGACCATTCCAACTTCCAGATTGCTGAGGAGAACAAATCCAAAATTTTCTTCGGGAACAATTGTAACCTGAGAAATCATTCCCGGCATTCCGCCGCCGTGGCTGAGAGTTTTTTTACCGTTTCTGTAGCTGATTCCCCATCCCAATCCGTAATTTCCGTTCCCCTGAAACATCTGATTGGACCACATCTCCATAGACTGACGTTCGCTGAAAATCCTTTGTTTATTGTAGACACCTCTTCCCAGTTGAAGTCGGATCCATTGCGCCATTTCGAGAGCGCTGGAATTTAATCCGAGCGCACCGTGCGCATTATCCAGCTGAACATCGCTGTAGATTTTCATCTGTCCTTCTTTATAATAATGGGCTTCTGCCGCGTTGTCGTCTTCGTTGAAGAGAGAATAGCTGGTATTGGTATGGTCCATTCCGAGGGGATTCAAAATGCGGGCGCGCACGTAATCTGCCCATGTGGTATCGGTAACCGATTTAATTATCTCTGCTGCGGTAATATACATTATATTCTGATAGCCGTACCGGCTGCGGAAACTGGATGTCGGTTTCAAAAATCTGGCTCTGCGGATAACTTCTTTCCGGTCGTATGAAGAACTGAGCCAGAGAAAATCACCGCTGAATGTTGCCAATCCGCTCCTGTGCGTCACAAGATCCCTGACCGTCATCTCTCGGGTTACCCAGGGATCGTACATCTGAAAATTCGGCAGATATTTTGTGACCGGATCATCCCATTTCAATCTGCCGGCATCAACTAAGGTCGCAAGCGATGCTGTGGTGAATGCCTTGCTGCAGGAAGCAATCACAAAAAGAGTATTTTCATCAACGGGTTCATTCTCTTTTACATCCCGAACACCGAATCCCTTTGCAAAGATCACCGAATCATTTTTAACAATTGCGACCGAGAATCCCGGCATTTTCCAATCATTCATTGCCTTAGTAATAAATTCATCTATCTTTTTAATTTTATCCTGCTGCGCGTATGAATTCGCATAGAGGAATACAAACAGAAGCAAAAAAGAATGGAGGAAAAATCTTTTTGATTTCATATAAAACTCCGCATTTAGTTTAGGGGATATATGTGACTTCAGGATCGAAGAGATTAAAACTCCCCCGATGATAAAACAGCATACATCTTTCCCGGTTGTTTATTTTATTCGCCGCAGTTGACCGGACTAAAATATATTCTTTCTTCGTTTCGGGCAATAATTTTATCCGGCGCGCTTTTAAATACTCTTAACGGGCGAATTCAGCCGCAGTGAATTATCCGTGAGAAGTTCACCATCTTCCGTTTATCAGTATCCAGCGAAGAACTGAGGATATTTTCGAATTACACAATGTCCGATCATTTCGGCAATCTCTTCCGATTCAAGAAGATTTGTATTTATTATAGAATGATAGAGAAGGGGATCGTCGATATTTTTATGAAAATATTTCCACAGGTAATTCTTTCTCTCCTCGTCCTCCCGTCTGATAAAATCCGCGGAAGTCTTGTGATCTACATTATAGAGGCGCATAGCGTTTTCAATTCTGAAATTCAGCGGCGCTACAAGCCGTATATGGAAAGCGTTGGCTTTCCGGGATAAAATTATATTCGAACCGCGCCCA
>JBAYWA010000205.1:0-4262 GCA_041674325.1 Melioribacteraceae bacterium
AACAACTGAGGCTGGGAATACCTCTCAAATACACGACCGTCCTTAAATTCTAGTACGTCAAAACTCACTTCAAGAGGACGCTCATACAATTCATTTACTTTAGAGACAAATTTTTTCGGATTTTTCAACTGATCCAGAACAAATTCGATCGCCTTTTCGTCATCTCCGGTTGCCAGTATCTCTTCCGGTATCCGCCATTGCTCCACAAATTTTTTATTGTATCTGGTAATTTCGCCGTTTTCATTTACAACAAGGATTCCATCGATAGTTGATTCAAGAGTGGTTTCCAGTACGGAGAGGGATGATTCGAGTTCTTTTTCCGTCTGTTTCTGCTCCGTTATATCTGTAAAAGAAGCTATAATCTTTTTCTCGCCCGGAATCATTCCGATTGACATTAAACCGTTTTTGATATCACCGCTCTTGTGATAAAATGTAAATTCATACTTGTCCGGCGCATCTTCCGGATTAATCAGTCTCTTACGGTTATATTCCATGAGTCGTTCAAGATCTTTAGCCGGAATCTGTTCCGTCCAGCTTTTTCCTATGGCTTCTTCTTTGGAATATCCGCTCATGCGGCAGTAGGCATTATTAACAAGCGAGATTGTTGTATCCGGATCGATTATTGCCATCGCGGCGGAATTACTTTCGAAGAAGAGTCGGAACTTTGCCTCGCTGCCCCGCAGCTGCTCCTGCACGATTTTCCTCTCAGTTATATCGATGAAAGAAGCCATCATACAGATCCTGTCGCCGGCTGGAGATGTTACAATATTAGCGGCCATCTGAACATAAAAAGGAGTTCCGTCCTTTTTGTATGCTGGACATTCGCCGAAATACCCACCTCCGTTTAGGATAGAATTCATCACTTCTTCCAACATTTCTCTCCCTTCAAACTTTGCTGTCTCAGAGAGATTTTTCCCAATGACTTCCTCCGGGCGGCATTCCCACATAGAATAATATGAATCATTAGCGTATATAAGATTTCCATCCATGTCTGCCAGTCCGATGGCACTTAATGAGGATTGAAGGGCAATATCTTTAATGAGGTACTGTTCCAGATCGAACTTCGGTTCCCGGATCTGGTTTTGTACTTTCCTGTAGAGGCGGGCGTTATCTATAGTAAGAGCTGCCTGATAAGCCATCGTTCTGTATGAGTCTATTTCGCTATCAGAGTAGCTCCGGCTTCTGTTCACGGTTCCGAGAAGAAGAATTCCGACCGCTTCTTTCCCTAAAAATATCGGCAGATATAGTATAGAGCCCAATCCTCTCCCTTCAACAATGATCTTCTCAGCGGGAGAAAACTCGCCTTTGCTGATATCGGAAATTACGATGGGATTTTGCACAGTGATCGCTTTAGCAATATTAGGATGATCTATTAATTGTGTATGCCTGAAGATCTCCGGAAAATCTTCCGGCAGAGGAGGAGTTGTAGCGCCCAGATACAATCCGAGATCGTTAAGCAGATATATTGCCCCGGTATCCAAGCCAATCAGTTCTATCGCTTTTTCGATAATAATCTGAAGTATGGTTTGCATTTCAAGAGTTGAGGCGAGAGCCTGGCTTGTGTTGAGAAGCGCGGCAAGATCTCTGTTCTTGCTTATAATCTCGCTCTCAGCACGCTTCCTTTCCGTAATGTCCTGAATATGAGAGATAAAATAGAGAGGCAAGCCCTCCGCGTTTCTTCTCAATATAGTTCGTACTATGGCGTGGATGGTTGCGCCGGATTTTGTCACATATCTTTTTTCGAAATCGACACTCGCGGCTTCATTGTTAATCAGCCTTTCGATCCAGGCGCCGCTCTCTTCAATATCATCGGGATAAGTCAAATCTTTGAATGTCATCTTCAATAATTGCTCTTCACTATAACCAAACAATTCGCAAAGCGACTTGTTGACATTCAGGAATTCTCCCGACGGACTTAACAGCAGCATTCCAACGGGGGCCTGTTCAAATATAGAGCGGAATTTGGCCTCGCTTTCCTGCAGGGCCTCTTCATTTTTAGATAATTTTTTATTCGCGTCGTGAAGTTTAAAAGCCATCTTTATTGAAGCAAGAAGAACAACATCCTTGGAATCTTTTACAACGTAGCCGTAAGAAGTGATCTCTTCCGTTTTTTCCACAACCTCTTTCTCAGTGTGAGAGGAAAGAAAGAGAACCGGTATATCATTTTTTCGTAATATGGCGCGCGCGGCATCCGTGCCGTCAATTCCCGGTCCGAGATTTATATCCATCAATATCAAATCGATCTTCTGATTCGGGTCTCCGGCAATGCTTACTGCTTTTTCTCCGGTGGGAGCGTGAAGCAATTTATATCCCACCTTTTTGAGCCATCGGCTTTCGGTCAGAGCAAGAAGCTCGTCGTCTTCAACGAGCAGAATCGTTCTTCCTTCTGTGTTCAATTTATTTTCCGGCGTAATTGTGGCATCTTATTATCGAATTAAAAATAGATTAATTTAGACCATTAAAAAATGTCGGCCGGCATAAAAGAGCGGGGGGGTCTTTTTCGATCGGTTTAAATTCAATTTATTTTTTTCATGAGCGATTTCACGCGTTCGGGATCAACCGGATTGTGCCATTTTCCATCTTTTTTGAGATAGCTCCCTACAATAAAAGCGTCGCAATATTCACGGAACAAGCCGATATTTTCATCTGTTATGCCGGAACCCGCCAACACCGGAATTGAAATATTCTCTTTTACAGATTTTATTTCTGCGAGGGACGGTTCGGAACCTGTGGCACTTCCTGTGATAATAACTCCGTCGCTAAGAAAAAATTGAGCCGCTTTTGCAGTCTCTATGATATCGATATCCGCAGTAATTGAATGTGAACTGTGCTTTTTCTTGATGTCTGTGAAGATGAGAATATTATCTGCGCCTATCTGCTTTCTGTAGCGGAGAAGTTCCCCCGCATCGGAATTAAAAAGACCTTCATCGGCGATATGTGCGAATACAAATCCCTCGGCGCGTATGAAATCAGCACCCGCAGCGTGAGCCGAAGCCAGGGCTTCCATATTAGCGCCCGCAAGAATCTGAATCCCGCACGGAAGACCGGTATCTTTTTTTATCTCGTAAAGAATAACGCTCATAATAGATGTAACTTCCGGTCCTGCACATTTATTCAGATAAGGGACATCATGCATGTTCTCGATCATAATGGAGGGAATGCCGCATTTCCGGTAAAGCAGAGCTTCTTTCTTTGCTTTCTCAATTATGGTTTTAACGTCTCCAGAAAATTTAGGCGCACCCGGAAGAGGATCGATATGTATCATGCCTATTACCGGTTTTTCCAATCCGAAGAGTTTCATTCTTTTGCTCTCTGTTAAATCGTGAATAAAATTAAGAAAATATTGATAGAATTGTGAGTAATTGAGAGGGAGAGGTAAATTCCGGAATTACTTATTTTTCCGGATATTCTTCGGAGAGAATTTAAGGCATTCTTTTCCCGCGGCCATATATACCTCTTTGGAAGGGATAATGCCGGATTTGAATCCAAATGCTCCGCACGCATAAGGACGTTCTTTTTCCCATGTTATCTTGAAGTATAAACACTTTTTACAGTCTACGCCCATTCCGCTTTCCGGTTTTGCATAATTATCGTATCTAATTACGGAAATTTTACATTCAAAAACTCCGTATAATTCAGATGATAATAATTTTTTTCTCATTCGGCAGGTTATGAAAAAGCTATACGTCGGCACCGCGGGCTGGTCATATAAAGATTGGATAGGAAGCTTTTATCCATCCGCGCAGTCAAAAAATTTCGACTGGCTCGAATTTTATTCCCGCTATTTTAACGCCGTTGAGGTCAACTCAACTTACTACACTTACATCAGTCCGGATATAGTTGAAGGATGGGTAAATAAAGTGGAAGAGAGGGGGGATTTCCTCTTCACGGTCAAATTGCATCAGGATTTTACCCATAAGAAGAATTATTCCGAAGAGAAGATCAAAGCCGTAAAATACAGCCTTGACCGCCTTGAAAAAGCCGGCAGACTCGGCGGACTGCTTATTCAGTTTCCATATTCGCACACATTAAATAAAGAGAACGCCAATCACGTTAAAATCCTGATCGATATTTTTTCCGAATATGAAAAATTTGTGGAGGTGAGGCATAAATCATGGTTCGTTCAAAGGTTTTTCGATTTTATCGCCAAGAGCGAGAGTTCTCTCTGCACAATCGACCAGCCGCTGATAGGCGGGGCGGCCGGGTTCAATCCCGTCAAAGCGGGAGAGAATTTATATATCAGAATGCACGGGCGGAACGAC
>JBAYWA010000206.1:0-4254 GCA_041674325.1 Melioribacteraceae bacterium
CGATGTATGAGGGACAAATAATAATTTACCGGATCAAATTACTGCCCGGAATTAAAATCAACTGGGTGACGGAAATTACACATGTTGAAGAGGGGAAATTTTTTGTCGATGAACAAAGATTCGGGCCTTACAAATTCTGGCATCATCAGCATAGGTTTAATGAAGTGGAAAACGGAATGGAAATTCATGACATAGTTCACTATGCGGTCCCGTTTGGAATTCCGGGCATTCTTACAAATACAATATTTATAAAAAACAGATTAGACAAAATATTCCGGTACCGTAAGGATTATTTGCAGAAGGCTTTCAATTAATATTGGCTGTATCTTACAATAAAAACTATACGGGATAATGTGAAAATTCTATTAACAGGCGCAACAGGATACATCGGCAAACGCATACTACCGGTCCTTCTTGAACAAGGGCACAGTGTGGTCTGCAGTGTCAGGGATAAAAACAGGTTCCCGAAGGATGGCATTTACGCTCACCCCAATATTTCTCTATTCGAGGCTGACTTTCTTAACGAGATTAAATATGATGAATCGCTAAATGGAATTGATGCCGCTTATTATCTGATTCATTCAATGAGCTCAGGAATTAATGATTTTGAAAGACTTGAAGAGACTTCGGCGCGCAATTTTGTGAATCTGATAGAGCTGACAACGGCAAAGCAGATAATATTTCTTAGCGGTATAACAAACGAGAAAAAACTTTCCAGGCATTTGTCTTCCAGAAAAAATGTTGAAGAAATTCTTAGAAAAGGGAAAGTGCCCGTAACTGTCCTTAAGGCGGGAATAATCGTCGGGTCAGGAAGCGCGTCATTCGAAATTATCCGCGACCTTGTAGAGAAACTTCCGGTAATGATTGCGCCCAAGTGGTTAAAAACCAGACATCAGCCCATTGCGGTTAGAAATGTTATTGAATGTTTAACCGGCGTTCTGTTAAATGAAAAAACATTTGATGCGTCTTTCGATATCGGCGGACCTGATATAATAACATATAAAGAGATGTTATTGCAATTTGCTGATGTCCGCGGTTTAAGAAGATTAATAATTGCTGTGCCGGTAATGACACCCCGCCTCTCTTCTTATTGGCTCTATTTTGTTACTGCAACCTCCTACAAGCTGGCGGTTAATCTTGTAAATAGCATGAAAATTGAGATAGTCGCTAAGAATGATGACCTTATAAAATTATTGAATATAAAACGGATATCGTACAAAGAAGCCGTTATGACGGCATTTGAAAAAATTGATAATAATTCGGTTGCATCCAGCTGGAAAGACTCGCTTGTTTCAAGCTCGGGCGAGAATTCTCTGCAAGGACATTTGGATGTTCCCGTACACGGCTGTTTCTCTGATAAACGTGAGAAGGAAATATTATCTGATATTGATAATGTATTGAATAACATCTGGTCAATTGGCGGAGAACGCGGCTGGTATTACGGAAATTGGTTATGGCATTTGCGTGGATTTATAGATAAGCTTTTCGGGGGTGTCGGTTTAAGAAGAGGAAGAACAAATTCCAGTATTATTAATCCGGGAGATCCTATTGATTTCTGGCGTGTATTAGTAGCCGATAAAAATAACAGGCGGCTTTTACTTTATGCCGAGATGAAATTACCGGGCGAGGCCTGGCTTGAATTTAGAATTATAGAAAAAAACAGAAAACATTTTCTTCGGCAGACGGCAACTTTCCGGCCCCGCGGTTTGTGGGGAAGGCTGTATTGGTATTCAGTTTTACCGATTCACTATTTTGTTTTTGATGGAATGGCACGAAACATTGCCGGTTATAGAGATGTGCTTTCAGAAAATAAATTTAATTAATTCGGGAAGTTTTTAGAAATATTGATATATCAAAGTCAAAATCGAAAGATCTCGGACTTTTATTTTAGAAGCGGGGAGTCAGGTAATCGTTGCCTCGGTGAAAATGCTAAAAATTCAGCCTATAAACGCAGCTTTTAATAATGTTGTGACCATTTTGTGACCGTGTGTTTTCAAAATATAGCAAACTACACAGTACTGCACTACTCTTCTAAAATCTGCTTTAATTTATTCAACATTATCTCCGGAGTGTGAACTAATGTAAGTTTCATCCATGATCAGCCGAATTCTTCGTAGGATACGGTTTGGAATAGGGACAACACACATAAAGAAGGGATCATCGAATAGTTTTAAGTGTTTTGGGTAATAACTTGAAATACTTTATCTCAGAACGGAATACCGTCTGATCAGCTCCTTCAATTTCGGTTATTAACTCGAAATCAAAAGTAGTATCCGGAATTTCAGTCTTTGTAAAGCTTTTTATTTTAGTAAGCAACTGTGGATCAAGACTTGTCCGAACCGCGCTCATAACACCGGCTTCTCCAAATCCGATTAATAAAAGAATAGTGTTGTTTTTTGACCCTCGGAGTTTTAATACTGCTCCGTAATCCTTTTGATAATTACCGCCTCTCATTTCATCCAGATTAAAAGTTGAAGATGCCTTACCACTTTCATCTACAATCGTTAGCGTTGGCGGATAATTACTATATTTCAAATTTGTACCGGCTAAAAGGGCGCTCAATATATGTAAAGTTTTAAATGGACCGACGAAGATAATATTGTGATTTTCAAAATCTTTCCATTCTATATGAGAAGCCGACTGCAAATCAATTGGATTATTTGATTTCAAGAGTAAAGGTAGAATATCTGCAAGCCCCAAATAAGCACTCTGACGTAAATATGTAAAATTCAACAGTTTGTATTTATTTATAGACTCCGGGTGTTCCTTTAAGAAATTTTGGAAATCCTCTTCTGAATTAATACTGGGATCTCGCAAATAAACTTCTCTATCAGGGAGTTGCTTTTTCTCAGAGAGAAAAACATAATCACCAAACACAAAAATTGTTGTCCGATCACTTTTAGAAATTAACTCTGTCCAAACAGGATTAGGAATTTGAGAAGTTCTCTCGATGTTAGTGCTATTAGATAGGCCGGGGAAAAAATGTATTATTAGAATAGCAGCTAAGACTACGATAACTGACACATATATATATGTTGATAATGAAATCCGTTTTTCTTTATGTGTCTGCCTCTCCTTTGTGAATTTAACTACATAGTGACCTTTGGGAATTTCCAACTTATATTCATATGAATCTTCGGTTGTAAGGTAATAATGTTCTAATTTTTTCCTCAGTGTACTTATATATGATCTTACGGTGGTGTCTTTCCCCGGATCAAAATCTGGTCCTTGTCCAAAAACATCATGTGCAATTGTTGTTTCTTTTATTGGATCTGGTTTTAATGACTCATAGGCTAGGTAAGTTAATAAATCTTGATGGCGCTTTGAATCATGAAATTCGCTGCTATTCAATAATTTGGAGAGTGTATCTTTTAGTTCATTTTCAGTAATCATAATATGAGAATAAGTATTTTTAAAATTGCAGTTTAATTAAAATAGAGCAAAAGAAAATTTAAATCAAAAATATGCGATTACAGCTTGCCATTAGGGGCGATCAACTTGTGATTAACATGAATTCAGCCGTAATTATCTTGATTAGTGGATCCTTGGCTTTTAATTTACGACAAGTTTTTTAGAAATTTACTTTATAATTGTTTTGTCACCAAAATTATTTGCTAAAAATAAAAACTAGGTCAAAAAACGGTGAAAATAATAATTTCGAAAAATTACTCAACATCGCAACTTTCCTCTGAGACAAAACATATCCTTATAAATATCCAACCGAGTGAAAATATAGTTAAATTTTGTCCATTCGAACAATTAAATAATATTTATCAAATAAGTCATTTAGATTATCAGAATATATAAAGGGCTGATATTCACATGTACAATTTACAATTTTTTGAAAAAGACAGTTTCTTATTAATAATTAAGATAATATAATCCAGATATATTGTCTAATTATCACGCTATATGGATTAATTATCAAATTGTTGGAGGATTCAATGGTCTCAAAAGGCATATCGCCTAAACTTATAACCTTCGCAACATTATTGATTTTCAGCACAATCGTATTCGCTGGGGAGACCGGTAAGATTGCCGGTAAAATTACTGATGCAAAAACAGGCGAAGCATTGCCGGGAGCAAGTATTGTTATTACTTCTGTGTGGGAAAATGGTGTTGAAATACCATTAAAACAAACAATCGGAACCTCATGCGATTTAACCGGTTACTATTTCATTATTAACGTTCGTCCCGGTACTTATACTCTCACCGCAAGTTACATTGGATACGGAAAAGCTCAAAAGACAAAAA
>JBAYWA010000207.1:0-4254 GCA_041674325.1 Melioribacteraceae bacterium
ACAGGGATCTTGTAAAACAGGCAACTCAGATAACTGAGGATTTACAGAAAAACGGAGCTCCGGCTGAACCGGATAAAGATATTATCGCGCTGATTGCCTATCTGCAGCGGATGGGAACTGATATAAAAGTCAATAATGCGGCGGGCAAATAATGATATCCGAATACTTAAGCAGAGTAAATGGAATTTTCATATTGCCGGTAATCTCGCTGATTTTCTGTTTTATATTTTTCGCCGTTACCATTATTTGGGTTTTCAGACTCGATAAAAAATATATCTCAAGAATGGGAAATCTACCGCTGGACCAAAATTCAGAAAACATAATTAATTCAGAGATGAAAAATGAAGTCATTAAATAGAGGATTAATCACAATTCTTTTAATAATGGTTACCCTTTTAAACAGTACGCAGATTTCGGCGGCCACGGAAGCCGGTTACAATCTTGATAAGATAATGCGCGTGATGCTTGTTCTGACTCTGGTTGTGATCGCAGTTGTGATCTGGTTAACCGTTGTCTATTCGGAAAAGAATGACCACAATGGGGATATGTTTAAACGTCCACTGGCGAAGTTTAAAAATTATCTCACAAGATTAACTCCAATAGAGAAAGAACAGGAACTTCTGCTGAATCATGAATTCGACGGGATCCGGGAACTGGATAATAAAATTCCACCTTGGTTTCATTTCCTTTTTTACGGTACAATTGCCTGGGGCATCATTTATATGCTGGCCTTTCACGTATTTGATGACGGACAGATTCAGACAAATGAGTATAACGCAGAAATTCAACAGGCTTCGCTTGAGAGACAGATATTAATAAAGACCGGGGCTTTTCTGAATGAGGAAACAGTTGTAGAATTGAAAGATGCCGCGGCTCTTTCGGAGGGAAAGGAAATTTTTTCGAAAAACTGCATCTCCTGTCACGCAGCCGATGGAGGCGGTATAGTCGGTCCTAATTTGACCGATGACTTCTGGATTAACGGCGGCGGAATTAAAAATATTTTTAAGACTGTTAAATATGGAGTACCCGCAAAAGGGATGATAAGCTGGCAGACTCAGCTTGATCCCCGGAAGATGCAGGCGGTTTCCAGTTATATAATTTCTCTTCATGGAACAAAGCCGGCAAATCCGAAAGCACCGGAAGGAAATAAGTACGTAGAACCGGCAAAAATTGATTCATCAAAAACAATCTAACGCATCGAGTTAATTTGAGATGAGTAAAAGTCAATCATTTGATAATGACGAGAAATTCCGCGACTCACTGGCTACAGTCACAAAAGAGGGGAAGAGAAGATGGATTTTTCCCAAAAAACCATCTGGAAAATTTTATAATGCCCGCTCCGCGGTTGCATTTTTTCTGCTGACATTTTTATTCGGGGCGCCATTTGTAAAAATCGACGGGCATCCTTTTATTCTGCTGAATGTCCTCGAGCGGAAATTTATAATTTTCGGAATCCCGTTTGGCCCGCACGATATCCATCTTTTTGCGCTTATGATGCTGGCTGTTATTGTAGGCATTTTTCTGTTCACCGTGGTTTACGGAAGGCTCTTCTGCGGCTGGATCTGTCCGCAGACTGTTTTTATGGAGATGGTTTTCCGTAAAATCGAATACTTGATAGAGGGTGATGCCAGCAAGCAGCGCGCGCTTGAATCTGCGCCTATGAACCGTTCAAAATTTTTCAAAAAGCTTTTCAAACAGGTTATTTTCTTCTCAATTTCATTTATAATCGCCAACACTTTTCTTTCGTACATAGTGGGAGTGGATAAACTTTATCAGTATATAAAGGACACTCCGGCAGAGCATTTAGGAACCTTTCTGGCAATCCTGATTTTCTCAGGACTCTTCTATTTTGTTTTCTCATATTTCCGCGAGCAGGCGTGCACACTGGTCTGTCCTTACGGCAGACTGCAGGGAGTTCTGCTCGATCAGAATTCAATTGTAATCCATTACGATTACAAAAGAGGTGAACCGCGGGGCAAGATCAAGAAAGAATTTTCCGACAAGCTGGGTGATTGTATAGATTGCCGCCTCTGCGTAGATGTTTGCCCCACGGGAATAGATATTAGAAACGGGACTCAGCTTGAATGCGTTAACTGCACAGCCTGTATTGATGTCTGTGATGATGTTATGACAAGGATTAACAGACCCAGGAAGCTTATCCGATATGCCTCCAAGAATGAGATCGAAACCGGTAAGCAATCGATATTCACACCCCGCGCTGTCGGTTATACATTTGTCCTTATTTTCTTAATAGGATTAATTTCATTTCTGCTGATAAACCGTTCCGAAGTTGAGCTGAGCATTCTGCGCTCTCCGGGGATGCTTTATCAGGAACAGCCGGACGGGAAATTGAGTAATTTGTATGACGTCAAGATCATCAACAAATCCTTTAATTCACTCGCTGTTTCCCTCTCGGTTGATAATTTCAATTCGGCCGAAATAAGGATGATAGGAAACAATTTGAAAGTTGAACCGCAGGGCGTTGCCGAGGCTAAATTTTTTATTCTACTTCCTAAATCCGAAATTAAGACTTTGAAGACACCTCTTAATGTTTCCGTAAGAGCGGATGGAAAAATTTTGGATCTGATTCAAACATCTTTTTTAGGAAAGGTCAATTAGATGAAGCTTAACTGGGGTTCCGGCATCGGAACAGTATATATAATATTTATAGCCGCAACCCTCGTAATGGTATCTATTTTTATGAATCAGGATGTGGCTCTTGAATCGAACGACTATTATGAGAAGGGGATCAGATATCAGGAGCGGATTTCGAAAATTGAAAATGCAAAGGCGCTTCCAGAACAGCTTGATATTAGCATTTCGGAAAATGCCGTGGAATTGAAATTCCCGAAGATGTTCAGATTCAATGAGATTTACGGCGATATCAGATTTTACCGCCCTTCAAACAGCCGAATTGATTTTTCCGTTGGCATCTCTCCGGATTCTTTGAACAGACAAAGTATTAACCGCAGCAAACTCGAAAAGGGTCTGTGGAAAATAAAAGTGGAGTGGGAGTCAAAAAACAACGCTTATTTTAACGAAAAAATTCTGATGGTTAACTGATGGATGTATGGACGGGATTCGTAGTTGGACTGGTCGGCAGTCTTCATTGTGTCGGGATGTGCGGACCGATTGCATTAGCACTTCCCTCTTACGGAGAATCTCGGATAAATATTTTTGCAGGAAGAATCCTCTACAACCTGGGTCGCGTTTTAACATATTCTGTTATGGGCGCGCTGTTCGGCCTGTTCGGAAGCCGTATTGTCCTGTTCGGAATACAGCAGGATCTTTCAATTGCGGCAGGAGTAGTGATTCTTCTCTATCTTCTTATTCCGGGAAGGATTAAGAATCGCATCTCCGGATTAAGTTTTTATGTCAAAATTGTGTCGGTTCTAAAATCATCTTTTTCAAAATTGATCGCACACAGATCAAATTATTCACTTTTTCTTATAGGGCTGCTGAACGGATTATTGCCGTGCGGATTTGTATACGTCGGCATTGCCGGGGCGCTTTCTACCGGCAGCTGGCTGACGGGCTCATTTTATATGGCATTATTCGGATTGGGCACGCTTCCAATAATGCTGGCAACCGCCATTCTCGGCAAGGTGATAAATTTTAATCTCCGGAGAAAAATCAATAAGATGATACCTGTTCTTGCCGCAATTCTTGCATTGCTTTTTATACTCCGCGGTCTGAATCTGGGAATACCTTTTATTAGCCCAAAATTTTTACCGCCTAAAGCAGAAATCGGATCCGTTCAAAACTGCCACTGACAGTTTTTTTCCCTCAACGTATTATTAATTGAGCCTATAATTCATCCTCTCTGTTCATTCTATTGTTTTAACCGCTTCTTTTCGCTTTTTCCACCTCATAAATAAGCACCTGTTGCTTTTATCACACACGCGGTTTTAAAACAGATTTTAATTCGACACTTATCAATAATTTATTAAATTGGATTTGAGAAATATTAGCAATAATGTAAATGCATAGATCGCATCTTCATAAAACGGAAGATTATGTTCTTTCCCTCCTCAACGAAAGAACGCCAAACCATAACACATACCATAATCTTGCTCATACAAAAAATGTTGTACAGGCGGCACTTGAGATAGCGATCGGGGAAAAACTTGCTCCCGATGATATGGAAATGGTTCAGATTGCGGCATGGTTTCATGATACAGGTTATGTGGAAAAATCCGCCGGGCACGAAGAGATAAGCGCGATGTATGCCGGCAACTTTTTGAGCGAGGCGGG
>JBAYWA010000208.1:0-4252 GCA_041674325.1 Melioribacteraceae bacterium
GTATTGGACCAACTTTGAATTGGCTGTTAAGCTTATCAACACGCGATAATTCTTTGGTGACCGGATCTAAAACCCAGGTTTTGACTGTTTCAAAATTTGCATAGTCATATGTGTATAATTTTTCGTTAAAGCCATAATTAAAACGATAATCAACAGCAATACCTGAACCTATCTGCTGCGTTAATTTTCCGGATTTGGTTGTAATTAATACAACACCGTTGGAACCATTTGCACCATACATCGATGCGGCGGCTGGCCCTTTTAAAAATTCAATTTTGTCAATATCATTTGTGTTCAGGTTGGCTAAAGTGCTTATACCCTGACCTCCTACTGCATATCCAATAACTTCCTGGTTATCCATTCGGACGCCATCAACGTAAATAATTGGCTGGCCGTCACCATTTAATCCGCCGCCGCCTCTTACATTGAATCTCCATCCTGATCCTACGTTTCCTGATGAAGTTGTGAGTTGAACACCGGCGACTTTACCGGAAACTAATTGGGATAAACCGCCGTATGTGTTGACCATTTGTAAATCAGAGGCAGATACTCTTCCTACCGCAATCTCTGCAACCGATTTCGAGGTTTTTGATGCAATACCGGTTACAACAATTTCATCGCTTTGGAATACGTCTTCCTCCAGAGCAAAATTCTGCTGAATGTCCGAACCGTTCAGGACGATTGAAACCGACTTCTTCTTATAATTTACGGAAGATGCGGTTAATTCGACCCGCTGACCCTTTGCCAGATCCTTTGGAAGGTCGAAAGTATAGAAACCGTCCAGGTTTGTTGCCGCTCCGGCATTCAGAGATTTGATCATGACGTTCACACCGGGTAATTCCTCACCGGTCTTCGCATCTGTTACTTTACCCGTAATCTTAAATGTTCCCTGCGCGAAAATTAAACTGGGCACCAGAACATAGAAGAGGAGTGATAGTAGTATTTTTCTCATACATACCCCTACAGATTATTAATGAATGAAGTTAGTTGCAGTTAGTTGTTTTTTAAACAATCAACTAAAAGAAAACATTAATAATTATGTAACCCCAACGGCGGGTTTACATCTATTTGTACAGTGTAATAGAATATCAACATAGCCGTGAAAAAAAATCTACAAAGTTCAAAATTCGAATTGAAAGTAGTTTTTAAATTATTTAAAAACAATCATATAATTGAAGAGTACCATAACTTTTCTCCTTCTGCAAATCTCCCGAATATACCGGGCTCAACCGGGGAATCGGAAAGAAAATATTTTAAGGTGTTATGATGAGGAGTTGTTTAAATTAGCCTTACAAAAAAAATATCACCTGATGAATGATCGCGTATTATGAATAACTATCTCCTTACTATTCAATATGACGGCTCAAATTATTCTGGCTGGCAGGTTCAGAAGAATGCATTAACCGTTCAGCAGAAAATTATCGACTCAATTCAGGTCATACTGAAAGAGCGCGTTAATCTGATAGGATCCGGAAGAACCGATTCGGGAGTTCACGCGCTGGGACAGGCTGCAAATTTCAGGACGGAAAATGAGTTGGATATTTACAAATTTAAATACTCTCTGAACTCAATACTGCCCAACGATATTTCCGTTATGGAAATGAGACAGGTGGATGAAAAATTTCATGCGCGGTTTGATGCCAGGAGCCGAAGCTATCTCTATATAATAAGTCATAGAAAATCCCCATTCTACTATAAGTATTCTTTCTACAATCCGGCTGTTTCCAAAATGGATCTGACGAGACTGAACACAATCTCCAAAACGCTGATTGGCAGGCACGATTTTACTTCCTTCTCAAAAAAAAATGCGGACATTGATGACAGAATATGTACAATTACGGATATCCATTGGAGGAGAGGAACAGATTTTACATGCTTTTATATTACGGCCAATCGCTTTCTTCACGGTATGGTACGCACTATTGTAGGCACACTGCTTTATGCAATTGAACTTAATCTTGATGGGAATTATCTCATCAATGTGCTCGAACAGATGGAAAGAGAAAAAGCCGATGAATCGGTTCCCGCCAGGGGATTATTCCTTTTAAAAGTGAGGTATTGATATGTTAAATCTTTCAGGAAAGGTTGCGCTGATAACGGGAGGGTCTCGCGGTATTGGCGAAGCATGCGTAAAATTATTTGCACAGTCGGATTCTTCAATCGCATTCACCTACAAAAACTCCGAAGTGAAAGCCGGAGAAATTGAGAAGAAATTCGGCGGAAAAGTAAAGGGTTATAAGGTTGATCTTGAGTCTGAAAAAGAAATTAATGAACTGATAGAAAGAACAATGCTGGCCTTTGGAAGATTGGATATTCTTGTTCACAACGCGGGAATCTGGAATGACGGCCCGTTGGACGAAATGAATCTCGACCATTGGAATGAACTGATCCGTGTTAATCTTACCTCTGCTTTCCTTCTTTGTAAAGCTGTGGCTCCGAAGATGAAAAAAAATAATTACGGCAGAATAATTTTAATATCCTCAACGGCGGGCCAGCGAGGCGAGGCGTATCACTCTCATTATGCGGCATCAAAAGGTGGAATGATATCTTTTACAAAATCTCTTGCCGTAGAATTGGCGCCTTACGGTATTACTACAAATTCGGTGGCGCCGGGGTGGGTCGATACCGAGATGTGCACCGGAGTTTTTTCCGACTCGGAATATAAAGAGAGCGTCAGGAAAGGGATTCCCGTGGGGAGAATCGCTACAGCGGAAGATGTTGCGGGACCTGTATTATTTCTTGCATCCGGCTTGGCGCGGCATATAAACGGTGAAATATTAAATGTAAACGGTGGAAGTGTTCTATGCGGGTGATTCATTTTTGAATATTGAGCGCATTATCATATATTTGAAACACGTTCAATCATCCTACGAATTGAAAAGAAAAACTATAAATGGAATTTTTAGCAGAACTTCATCCGCGTATCGTGCATTTCCCGATCGCATTTTTTATTCTCTATTTCATTTTCGAGACATCCGGAATAATTTTCGGAAAAGATTACCTGCAGAAAGCCTCATTTCTGATCCTGGCGCTCGGTGTTCTTACGGCGCTGTTTTCGGTCTTGACGGGAAATCAGGCTCTGACTGCGGCTCGGCTTTTATACCCGGATAATCAAAAGCTTTATGAGTTCATTGAACTTCATGAAAAGTATGCAACACTCACTCTATGGTATTATACAGTTTTATTGATTGCCAGGATTTACCTTGTTATTAAAAAAACATTCGAGGGTAAGATAAAATATCTATTCATCTTGCTTGGAATTATCGGTTGTATCCTGGTCTATTTGACCGGAATATACGGCGGAGATCTGGTCTTTAAGCACGGGATAGGAACGCAATTTCAAGGCAGATTAAATTCGAAATGAAAATTAAAAAGCTATTCATATTAATTATTCTTAGCTCCTCTTCTCTTTTTGCTCAATTCAGGTTCGGAGAGGCAAAAGGACTTTTTATGTCTATCGGGGTCGGGCCGCGTATTCCCGTGGGAAGCATGGCGGGAAATCAGAATATTGGAGTGGGATCGGAAGTGACATTTTCATATACCGATAATCAGTTCATCCCGTTCTTCCTCTATTCTTCAATCGGATTTCAACATTTTCCGGGGAGACAGGATTTTTACAAGGTCAGCGATTACTCATCATTCTCGAGCAACGTTTTGACAATTGCCCCCGGTATAAGATATTACTTCAAACCGATTCTGGAGAGTATTGTTCTTCTGATGCCGGTGGTTGATGCGGGCGTCAATTGGGCGCTCTTCGAAAAGCTCCATCAGTTCAAAACGGGCAGCGGAAAAAGCAATTACGTTGAAGAGGTGACAAAATTCGGATTTCATTTTGGCGCCGGATTTTCGATGTTCATTCTGGATGTAATTACATATTACAATTATTACCCGTCAAACCAGTATCTATCATTCAACCTGAAAGCCAATATTCCGATTTTTGTAAAACTTTAAAGAGGAAAAAATGGAATACAAAAATATTTTATTTGATGTAATAAATAAGATCGCAGTGGTGACAGTTAACAGGCCCGAAAAATTAAATGCTTTAAATCAGGAAACTCTCGGGGAACTAAAGGATTGTTTTAACGCAATTAAAATGGACAACGATATTAATGTTGCAATTATTACCGGAGCTGGTGAAAAAGCATTTGTGGCGGGAGCCGATATTTCCGAATTAAACAAGATTGATTCTCTATCGGGAAAATTATTTTCTGAGAGCGGGCAGGAAATTTTTAATCTGATTGAGAAGCTCCGA
>JBAYWA010000209.1:0-4232 GCA_041674325.1 Melioribacteraceae bacterium
AGAAACTCTAATTGTCTCTCTAAGCCGGGTAATAGATAATTTTCTGTTTTCATGACGGAAAGATAAGAAAAGCCGGGATGAATATGCTTCCGCGATCCGGGTGGTCAATCTATTTTATTAACACCATCTTCTTAGTTTCAACATAAGTGCCGGCGCTGAGCCGGTAAAAATAGATGCCGGAAGATAATTGATAATGAATAATTGAGAATTGCGAATTATATACTCCGGCATTCTGATATTTGTTTATTAATACAGCAACTTCCCGCCCCAGCAGATCAAATACCTTCAGGGAAACATAGCTGCCAGCCGGCAGCCGGTAACTTATAACGGTTTCCGGATTGAAAGGATTCGGATAATTCTGCATTAACTCAAAACCGAAAGGGATCTCCTCTTCCGCCGGAATATTTGTCACAACTCCGAAATCGAAATCGGCGTAAACCGGAAGATGATCGGATGCCGAAATTAAAGCGCTGCCGATAGAAATATCAGAGAACCAGGCGTTGCTTCCATTTGTAACCGATTTAGCGAAATGCGCGCCGTCGTTTCCGAAAATTTTATATGAATCCTCTTTATAATCCGCCCTGCCCTTATCCTTAAGAGCCTGCGAATAGAGAATCATATCCAGACGCGACTTTAAATAAGAGGGGGAATAGGTGTGAGTATGCGCGAATGAGGGATTGTCCGTCCAATTGCCGGTTGCATTCTGAGGGTCGTAAAAATATCCGCCCGATGACTGATCGAGCAGTTTTTGAAAGGCCGGCTCCGCCGAAGTGAATATGTTAAAGTCGCCCACAACCAGATAGTTCTCCCATGGCTTTAACAGCGCGGTTCTGTTTCTTAATGAATTGACCGCGCTCAGCCGCCTTGCAGTTTCTTCGGGTTTCGCTTTAAGATGAACCCCGAAGACAATTAATGTGTCATTCGTAAATTTATGAACAAACCTGAACTCGGCAATCGGCCTCGTATCCGCCGGAATCATATTGGAGCCGAGATATGTTAAAAGGGAGTCGATATAGAATACAGCGCACTCATTCCCATAACCCCAGGTAATATTCACTTCGGTTGAGGCTTTATATTTTGATGATAAGACGTTATCGCGAAATTTTATAACAGCGTTCTCTCCGTAAGAGCCGTCCAATTCGGTCGCCATAAGAATCGTCGGATTTATCTTATTCAATACTATCTTCAGAGAGCCGGCAATTCCATCCGCATTCGGTACGCTCGGGTACTGTTTTACATTATACGCCGCGACTCTTACGGATTCCTGCCCGTAAAGAGAGAGAGTATAAATTAAAAGAAGTGTCAATATTTTTCTTGCGGTCATTCTTGTCCGTGAAATAATTTCAGAGTGTAAATCTAACAAATTGGCAATCAATCAGGAGAGATCAAAAAAAAGCGGCCTCAATAAGAGAACCGCATTTCTTTTTTTACTTTTTCCCTTGAACTTTTTCCTTTTTACCCCCTCTTCTCACTTCACCAGAAGAAACTTAGCTGATTTCGTGAATTCATCTCCCCCGCTAACCGGCTTTGCCCGGAGCGTATAAATATAAATCCCGGTCGCGAGAGAAGAATTTTGAGAGGAGAATGTAGTGCGATGTTGTCCCGCGGACTGTACACCATTGACAAGTGTTGTTATTTCCCGCCCGAGAAGATCAAAAACTTTTAGAGTAGCATGGCTGTCTACGGGAAAACTGTAGCTTATGATTGTTTCCGGATTAAAAGGATTCGGATAATTCTGATATAAAAAATAATCGCCCGGAACGGAATCACCGTAATTCTCTTTTATGCCGGTTGATGTTCCCCAGATTGAAGCAGCCCACTCGGGATGATCTATGAAGGGATTTCTGTTCCGCTGATAATAATAGATGGTGTTATTTCTGTTCATCTCAAACGCGTCGGGCGGATCCTGCAGGTTCCATTGCAGCAGAGTGGATAATTTGCCGTAGAGCGGATCGGTGCCGGTTGTGCTCGGAATATTTTCCACTATCCGCAGATCGGGTTCGCCGTTACCCTGATACCTGGTGGCCATATAAAAAATCATTCTCGCGATGTCTCCCTTTACCTCGTCGCGCGGCTCCCATGAGTCGCCGTCGTACCTGTTCCCGGGCGCGTTGGGGACCGGATTGCCGCCGTTGTCAAAATCCAGATTGCTTTTCAAGCTGTTTATGTTTGGATTTTCCGGACGCAAATGATGAGCGTCGGTTCCGGCTCCGGTCTCGGTTCCGAAATCGCCGTGGGATTTAGACCATACATGCTCTCTGTTCCAGAAATCCTGAGGATCTTTTGTAATAGACCAGCCGGAATATATTCCAATCACATTATCAGGATTTTTCGGATCTTCATCCGCGGCCTTGCATAATTTCCAGACATCAATGCTTGAAGCAGAACTGTTGTCCGTGTAGGGAAATTTAATGTTTGTCTTAATTAAATTATAAAGAGCTCCTTTCAATGAATCGCCTGTAAGACCGGGCTGAATTGACGTGTAGTATGAGTTGTCCGTTCCGCTCGTTATTGAGAGTTTGAATTTTGACAGAGCTCCGGCTCCCGCAGATGTTCCGCCGCTTACATTCTTAATCTGAAGAAAAGCTCTCTTTGCCGGCTCGGCTATTCCGTTATCGACAATAGTAAAAACAATTTTCCGGTTTTCCGAACTTCCCGCGGGGAATGTTACTGTCTGTTCCGAAAAATTATTCAGGTACGATGCGCTGGCGGTGCTTGAATCCGGAATAAAAGTCACTGTGCAGCTTGTGGCGTTGACCGGATCCGGATTTACAATTGTTAGCGGAAGCTCGTAACTGCCCGCCGATTTTATTACCGCATCGCTTATCCCCTGAAACTGGACTGATGTTGTAATCGAAGGAGTTGTAACGGAAATTGTGTTTGAATATTCCCCGTTCCCCAAATTATTCTTTCCTCTTACCCTGTAATAATATGTTGTGCCTGGCGATAAAGAAGAAACAGAGGCGCTTGTTGTATTCCCCGCGTCCCGGCTGTTATATCCCGCTACAAAATTTGAAAAGTCGGAGGCGGCGGAAACATCCAGCAGATATGAGGTCGCGCCGGTTGTGCTGCTCCAGCTGGCTGTAAATCCCGCCGAAGTTACATCGCTTGCTGCGGCGGCAACGGGAGACGCTGGAACCGTTGCGGCCCCGTTAATATTATTAATTGCGAAATTATCTATTCCAAGTGCCTGCGCATTCGAGGTTGTTGTTCCGGATGTAACGGAATAGTTCCACGCCAGATAAAGCGACCCGTTCTGCGGAATTGAAATGCCGGACAGAGTTTGATTTAGAATCTGTTTTTTTTCAATCGGGACTATCGGCGCGCCGTTGTTGTCCGCGTTCGGAGAAAAACTCGAAATGAAATTCGATCCGGCCGGGCTCCACACCGCTCCGTCGGTTGAATAATATAATTGAATTGTAAATCCGGCCGTGTTTGAACCATTCCGGAATCTCATCACATCGTATGAAATATCCGCCTGTGTTATAGCCGCCGTTCCGTTATTTATAAAGTGCGAATAGATATTAACGCTTTTGGAACTTGAGCTGGAGGACTGACCGCCTATAGCTCTGTCAGATGCGGAGGCGGCATCTCCCAATCCGAAATTATAAATTCCGTTCGAGGCGGACGACGAAAGATTAATTCCGCCTATCCGCTCGGTCGCGTTAAGAGCCGAACCGTAGCTTCCGACAAATCTTACATTTGTGTTTTTATCAGCTTTCCAGTTAGCGGGAAGAGCAGCAGTGGCCGCGGTCCCGATGGAATTAAAATTTTCCGTTACATCAATTCCGCGCGAGATCGGAATCTGCGCAAAAGAAACTGCCAGCGGAAAAAGAATCAGAAAAAGAAATTTTTTCATTAGTGCCTCAGTAAATCTAAATTCAGATTTATATTCGATTTTATTTACCCCGGGTTTATAGCATGCGGGCCATATAAAAAGAGCGGTGGTTTTGGGTCCCACCGCTCTCTTAAGCCAAATGTATGGTAAGAAAGTTATTTCATGAGGATCATTTTCTTTGTCTGTGTGAAGGATCCCGTTTGAATTGTATAGAAATAAACTCCGCTCGGCATATTATCTGCGTTAAAGCTTAATTCGTAGCTGCCGGCTGCTTTTTCCTGATTTACCAGCGTCGAAATTTTGTTTCCGAGTATATCGTATACGCTGATATTAACATGCGTATTCTGCGGAACCTGATACTTAATCAATGTTGACGGATTGAAAGGATTCGGAT
>JBAYWA010000210.1:0-4232 GCA_041674325.1 Melioribacteraceae bacterium
ATAGGGCTGGTTAATTATGCCCAAAATATGACTAAAGGACTTCAGATTGGTCTGATTAATATTATTAAACATGGAGGGCAGTTCCCGTTCTTTCCAATTGTCAACTGGGCGCTCTGATATTCTGAAAAATAATTTGGACTACAATTTTAAAATCTGAACGCGGAAAATATTTTCGCTCAATCCCTCTCTATAGAGGGATTTTTTTTATTCGGGCAATATCAATTTCCTCTATCAAAATATCTCGCAACCACTAACAACCAACAACCGATAACTGACGACTGATAACCGGCTAATTTCTCTCAACTATTTTTATTATTTTTACTTTTAATCTTTATGGATCTAATATTTTAGGAGCTGATTGATGCCTGTCTTAAAACCGAAATTGTTTACCACCCTTAAGAACTACACTAAAGAACAATTCATAAGCGACGCCACTGCCGGCGTTATTGTCGGAATAGTTGCTCTTCCTCTTGCAATCGCGTTCGGTATAGCAAGCGGTGTTACTCCGGAAAAAGGAATCATTACAGCAATTATAGCCGGATTTATTATTTCCGTCTTTGGAGGAAGCCGTGTACAAATTGGCGGGCCCACCGGCGCTTTCATCATAATTGTTTACGGAATCGTTCAGAATTACGGTACAACCGGGCTTGCAATTGCAACGATAATGGCTGGAATAATTCTTGTTATAATGGGACTTGTAAAATTCGGCTCGCTGATAAAATTTATCCCGTATCCAGTCGTGGTAGGCTTCACAAGCGGTATAGCGCTTCTCATTTTTTCAACACAAATTAAAGATTTCTTTGGTTTGCAGATGCAAAAAGTACCTTCCGAATTTCATGAGAAATGGATCGCATATTTCGGAGCTTTCAATTCGACTAATTATTATGTACTTGGAATTGCTATGCTGGCTCTTGGTATAATGATTTTCTGGCCGAAGATAACACACAGGATTCCAGGCTCATTAATTGCAATAATTGTAACAACGGTTATAGTCCTGATATTTAAACTGCCGGTTGATACTATAGGAAGTAAATTCGGGGAGATACCGTCGAATATTCCTATGCCGAGTTCTTTCGTTATAAATTTGACAGTCATAAAAAATTTAATTGGTCCTGCGACTGTAATTGCACTGTTGGCGGCAATCGAATCTCTTCTCTCCGCGGTTGTGGCCGATGGAATGATAGGAGGAAAACACCGGAGCAACATGGAACTCATTGCGCAGGGATTAGCAAATATTATTGCCCCGATCTTTGGAGGAATTCCGGCGACCGGAGCAATTGCACGGACAGCAACTAATATTAAAAACGGGGGGAGAACACCTGTCGCGGGAATCATTCATGCAATAACGCTTTTACTAATCATGCTCTTCTTCGGAAGCTATGCAAAATTAATACCCATGGCTACATTGGCGGCTATTCTTATGATCGTTGCTTACAATATGAGTGAATGGCACTCTTTCAAATCTCTCTTAAAAAGTCCGAAGAGCGATGTTGCTGTCCTGTTGACAACATTTTTCTTAACGGTTCTATTCGATCTTACAATTGCTATCGAAATAGGAATGGTTCTTGCTGTGCTGTTGTTTATGAAGCGCATGGCTGAGGTTTCTAATGTAAGCGTTATAACACGTGAACTCGAAGATGAAGAAGAAATGCCTGACCCGAACGCAATCGATAAGAAACAGATACCCGTCGGTGTTGAAGTGTTTGAGATTAACGGTCCCTTCTTCTTCGGCGCGGCTAAGAAATTCAAAGATGAAATGCTTGAAATTGAAGAACCGCCGAAAGTAAGAATCATCCGGATGAGGAATGTACCAGCCGTAGATGCTACAGGATTGCAGACGTTGAAAGATTTTTACAATGATGCGAAAAAGCAAAAGACTCATATGATCCTCTCCGGAGTACACACCCAGCCTCTTTATGCGATGACGCAGGCAGGACTTTTCGATCTTTACGGTGAGGAGAATATATTCGGAAATATAGATGACGCGCTTGACCATGCAAGGATACTTCTCGGATTGCCCAAAATTGGAAGACCAAAAGATTTTATCCCCACAGTTAAAAGAGAGATGAAGAATGAGTAAATTGAATTGCAGTTAATCCCTTTCAATGGGTGTTGAAAAGATTGATGTATTAAATTGGAATTTATTAATATAAAAAATAGTGACTGATAACAATTTTCGGAAAATTTAGTGGACTTGAGCTTAAAAGATATTGCCCATCTGGTGATGCTGTCCGAAAAAGATGTGCAGCAACTGGTAAAAAGGAAGGAAATCCCATTCCAGTATTTGCACGATAAAGTTGTTTTTAATAAACAGCAGATTATTGAATGGGCGTTGGGAAGAAGTCTCCCTATAAACATTTCGGGGAATAATAAATTAAGCGAATATCACATTGAAACGGTCGGCACACTGCTGGATAAGGATTCATTTCACTTCGAATGCCAATTGAATGAGTCGGCGTATATAGAACAGATGGTCTCCCGGATTAATTTAGATGAGAATGTCGACAGGGAAATTATCATTCAATTGTTGAAAAGCAGAGAATCTATGATGAGCACTGCTATCGGTAACGGAATTTGCCTGCCTCATCCGCGTGTCCCGCTTATGGTGGGGAAGAATAAACCGCTTATAAATTTTTTCTTTCCGGAAAAACCGCTCGACCTGAAATCAGTCGACGGTAAACCTGTGCATACTTTGATCTTATTGATCTCACAGACAATTAAACAGCATCTGAGTCTGATTGCCCATCTCAGTTTTTTGCTTACTAACGAGGTTTTCCGTTTTGCTCTGGAAAACAGGCTTGAGTCCAATGAGATATTGGATATCATAAGTAAGATAGAGGAGACAAGAAATAAATCCCGATGAACGATTTAACTGATACCGGTAATCTCTTATTTGTTGCGGCGTTTATAATTCAATTAATTGCAATTGTTCCTCTCTTTATCGGAAATGAAAAAAGAGCATTGCTCTTAACCAATATAGTTCTTCTTACCGGATTGGGAATCGGATTTTTCTCTACATTATCTTCGGCACTCTTTTCTTCGGAACAGATTACGGGATACACGATCTTTGACGGTTGGATAAGTCTGGATGGATTGAGCATCTATTTCTTATTTATAATTCAGCTTGTTGCTATTCCAACTACCATCTATAGCTTTTCATATCTTCAGCATTACATTGCGCAGAAAAGGTCCATAAAAAGTTTTTTAACATCATACATAATTCTTTTAATCTCAACTCAATTAATTGTTATAGCAAACCAGGCGATTTTGTTTTTGGTCAGCTGGGAAGTTATGAGCATGTCTGCTTATGTGGCAATGATATTGGAAAAGGAAAAAGAGGAGGTGCAAAAGGGAAGCTTTTACTATTTCGCGGCTTCTCACGTCCTGATCTTCATCCTTTATATAATGTTTTTCCTGCTTCATCACGAAACGGGCAGCTGGTTCTTCAGCGATTATCATCTTTCATTCTCCTCCGGATTTGTCGTTCCCGCCATATTCATCCTCTCATTTGTTGGTTTCGGAATTAAAGCGGGATTTATGCCGTTCCATTTTTGGCTACCCCAGGCGCATCCAATAGCGCCTACGGTCTTAAGCGCCTTCCTTTCGGGAGTCATCATAAAAATGGGCATCTACGGAATACTACGGACTTATCTTTTTCTCAAACCTGTCCCGGAGTGGTGCGGGTGGCTTCTGCTGGTAGTCAGTATGATAAGCGCGATATTCGGAGTTTGGTACGCGCTCGTTCAGCACGACATAAAAAAGCTGCTGGCGTATCACTCGGTCGAAAATATAGGTATTATCGGAATAGGTATAGGAATCGGATTTATCGGTTCGGCTAATAATATCCCGGCAGTGGAAGTCCTGGGATTCGGCGGAGCTCTCCTGCATACACTGAATCACGCAATATTTAAAAGTTTGCTGTTTATAGGTAGCGGAGTTGTTTATCAGAATCTGGGGACAAGAAATATTGAATTGATGGGCGGGCTCGTCCACCGCGCTAAATATATAGCATTGTTTTTCCTCATAGGATCAGTGGCAATCAGCGGAATTCCTCCATTTAATGGCTTTATCTCTGAGTTTATAGTATATACCGGATTCTTCAGAACGGCGGTTGAACTCAAAAGTTTTTATCCGATTATTATGCTGATGTTTGTCGTAGGGCTCGCATTTGTTGGCGGACTGGCAGTTGCCTGTTTTACAAAAGTTAATTCGGTAATGTTTTTGGGAAATCC
>JBAYWA010000211.1:0-4219 GCA_041674325.1 Melioribacteraceae bacterium
AAAGAAAAAAGCTCACGTCGCCCTGGAGGCCATCCCGTTAAAAAAACCTGATAAGATGGAGTATCTGTGCAAGGCATATTATAAATATGATGATGTTGCCCGGAAGCAATATTCTGTTTTCGCAATCGAGACGCTTGTTGAATTCACGAGTTTTGCCTACGAGGTTTCCCTTGATATCATAAGGGAAAAGAACGTTATCAATATTATTCTCATGGGCCTGAAGGCTAAGATGAATGTAGTTCCCGATGTTCAGCCCGCAAGAACGGAGATACTCTTCCAGGATCTGGTAGGCGATTATGAAGTTAATGTGGTGAAGCAGGACGGAGCAATCAATTCGGGCGAATATCACTTCAATATTTATAAAAAAGAGATTCTCTTAACCAGGCAGTACAAACCGAAAAAGAAGAACAACCGCCTTTTCTGCAGATTTGAAGTCGACCTTGAAAATTTCACTTTTTTAGAAAAATAAAAAAAATAGAAAACTGGCCTGCCTGCCGGAAGGTTATTATCTCCAAAGGACTCCTTAGGAGATTATTTTTATTTATTTTGATCATAACGAATGCATTGAATCTCACTTATGCAGAAAATAATTGGAAGAAAGCCGGTACTTGAAGCACTCAAATCCGAAGCTGAAATAGAGGTGGTCTATGTTGCCTTCGGTCAGCACGGAGATTCGATGAGCCAGATCTATTCCGCTGCGAAGACCAGGGGAGTTAAAGTTACTCAGATTCCCGCTTCGAAATTTGAAGTCCTTACGGATGGGAAGATCGCGCAGGGAGTGATTGCTCTTAAGAGCTCTCAAAAATATTTTGAATTGAACGAGCTGATCGAAAAATCTAAAGCATCGGTTAATCCGCTATTACTGCTTCTGGATTCGATACAGGATACGCATAACCTCGGAGCTATTCTAAGGACGGCTGAATGCGCGGGTGCCGACGGTGTAATCATTACTACAAATCAGAGCGCCCCGATAAATGAGACAGTCGAAAAAATTGCAGCGGGTGCTGTTTCCCATCTCAGAATTTGCAAAGTTGTTAATCTCGTGCGTACAATCGAAGATCTGAAAAAAAATGGATTCTGGATAGTGGGTACTCACGTGAACGGGGAGAAAAATTATAATCAGCTCGATTATAAGATGCCTGTCGCTCTTGTGATGGGGAATGAAGAAAAGGGAATCCGCAAACTCGTTGCCGAAAACTGCGACTTTCTTGTTAAAATTCCGATGAAGGGTAAAATCGATTCGCTCAATGTTTCGGTTTCTACGGGCATACTGCTGTTCGAAATTAACCGGCAAAGAAATAATTAATGTAGAAACGTGATTTATCCTTTCTCTCTTTTGGGGAAGTAACAATTTAAAACCTCCACTTCTGATAAAATGGATAGCGTTATGCACCTTTTGCATTTACCGAACAGGGTGTGGAAATCCTGTCTTCCGGGAGAGGGGGCTCTCCTGATTGTTAAATTCCGATAGAGCCATTAAAGTGAACATTGAAATAATGCGCGCGTTTGTTCAACTTAGAAAACTGATCGACACAAACAAAGAACTGACAAAAAAATCGGGCAGCCTGATGGAATACGATGCCCATTTGAGAATAGCATTTAAAGCAGTCAGGGAATTAATGAGAGAGAATGAGAGGCCGAATCGAAAATAGGGTTCTGATTTAGTTATAGATCATACTTTATTTAGCAACTCTACAGGAGTTTTACTATTCGAAATTAACCAGTAAATTAATCTATATTAAAACATTAATTTGGAGGTGAGGGCATGTCTGAATTAATTAAATATGATAATATTATTGGAATGATCTTCTTCTTAAGAGGTGAAAAAGTTATACTCGATAGAGAATTGGCGAAACTATATCAGGTCGATGTTAAAGTTTTGAATCAAGCAGTAAAAAGAAACATTTCAAGATTTCCAGATGATTTTATGTTTCGGTTGACTACCAGTGAATACACGTCTTTAAGGTCACAATTTGTGACCTTAAAAAGAGGTCAGCATAGAAAGTATTTACCGTATGCATTTACCGAGCAGGGTGTGGCAATCCTGCCTGCCGGTAGGCAGGGCTCTCCGGATTATTAAATTCCGATAGAGCCATTAAAGTGAACATTGAAATAATGCGCGCGTTTGTTCAGCTTAGAAAACTGATCGATACAAACAAAGAACTGGCAAAAAAAATCGGGCAGCTTGAAAAAAAGTACGATGCTCAATTCAGAATTGTTTTCGAAGCAATTAGAGAATTGATAAAAGAAGATGAAAAACCGAAGCGCAAAATTGGTTTCTGAAAGCACTTAATTCCGACTGTTTCTCACCGTTAAAAAAATCCTCTATACTATTTCAGTTCAAGTCTAACGGAATTTTCCGGGTGGAATCTAGAGATACCTTGAAATTCGGCTAATTCAGATTATTATCACAAAGACGATCATAATTTTAAGCGATTTGGAACGAATTTAACGGAAAAAAGGTTTTCAATTTATAATCTTGACTTTATTTTCAAGATAGAATAGTTTTGAATCCGATAATCTAACGAAAGAAGTAAAATGAACAATATCGAAGAAAATCAGCTAAAACCGCCTGAAGAGATCAGCGAGGATATGAAGGTTCTGGATGATCTGACTGCTTCCGAATACAAATGGGGATTTGTGACGGATATTGAATCTGAGACAGCCGCTAAAGGATTGACCGAAGATGTGGTTAGAATGATATCCAAAAAGAAAGAAGAACCGGAGTGGATGACTGAATGGAGACTGAAGGCATACCGGTATTGGCTTAAGATGGAAGAGCCGAAGTGGCCCAATGTTAAATATCCGAAGATAGATTTTCAGAATATCAGCTATTACTCCGCACCGAAACAGAGACCCAAATTAAATTCACTTGATGAAGTTGATCCGGAATTGTTAAAGACATTTGAAAAACTGGGAATCCCTCTTGAAGAGCAGAAGCTTCTCTCCGGTGTGGCTGTGGATGCGGTTTTCGATTCCGTCTCCGTTGCTACAACATTTAAAGCTTCTTTAAATGAGAAGGGAATTATTTTCTGCTCCGTCTCAGAAGCTGTAAAAGAGCATCCCGATCTCGTAAAAAAATATCTGGGATCAGTAGTTCCTTATACAGATAATTTCTATGCGGCTTTAAATGCAGCGGTCTTCAGCGACGGCTCGTTCGTTTATATTCCTAAAGGGGTCCGCTGCCCGATGGAGCTTTCGACCTATTTCAGAATTAATTCCCAGGATACGGGACAGTTTGAACGAACCCTCATCATTGCCGAAGAAGGGGCTTATGTAAGTTACCTGGAAGGATGCACCGCGCCCATACGGGATAACAATCAGCTGCATGCCGCGGTTGTTGAGCTTATAGTGCTCGATAATGCGGAGATAAAATATTCCACAGTTCAAAATTGGTATCCGGGTGATAAAGAAGGTAAAGGGGGCATCTATAATTTTGTGACTAAACGCGGAGCCTGCAGAGGTAAGCATTCCAAAATTTCGTGGACTCAGGTTGAAACTGGTTCGGCAATCACATGGAAATATCCAAGCTGCATCCTGCAGGGAGATTATTCCGTGGGTGAATTTTATTCTGTCGCTGTTACAAATAATATGCAGCAGGCAGATACCGGAACAAAAATGATTCATCTGGGGAAAAACACAAAGAGTACAATTGTTTCAAAAGGAATTTCCGCGGGGAAAAGCAATAATTCCTACCGCGGGCTCGTGAAGATAGGCAAAAACGCCGATGGCGCCCGCAATTATACTCAATGCGATTCTATGCTCATGGGCGACAGATGCGGGGCCCATACTTTTCCTTATATAGAAGTTGAAAATGATACAGCGAAAGTTGAACATGAAGCCACTACTTCTAAAATCGGCGAAGACCAGATCTTCTACCTGAATCAGAGAGGAATAGGAACAGAAGATGCAGTAAATCTGATAGTGAACGGATTCTGTAAAGAGGTATTTAAGGAATTGCCTATGGAGTTTGCGGTTGAAGCGCAGAAACTTCTTGCGATAAGTCTTGAAGGTTCAGTAGGGTAAAGTCTCATAAATGAAAAATCACAAACTAAAAATTCTAAATTATAATTTCGAAATTAAGAGTTCAAAACTAATATAAGCTATTAACCTATAGCTGTGAACAGAGGGAAAAATGTTAGCAATAAAAAATCTGCAGGCGAATGTAGAAGGGAAAGAGATATTAAAGGGGATCAACCTTGAAATAAAAGCCGGAGAG
>JBAYWA010000212.1:0-4211 GCA_041674325.1 Melioribacteraceae bacterium
CAAATACAAGTTTTGAGAGAGACTGGAATTCCCAGATGCGCGCACGCTTCCGGAGATATTCCCGGTAATTTATTATTCCCCATGCCAGCTGAGATTTATTTCCCTCGGGCCGAAGTTTTAAATCGGCGGTGAAAGGTTTAATGGCTTCGTTAACCTTTAGCATCAGCTGTTGAAATTCTTTTTGAATTCCGGAATTCGATTCGATCTCTTTTACCACAATGATCAGATCCACATCCGATGAAAAGCCCATATTAACGGATCCAAAACTTCCCATTCCCCCAATGAAATATTCAGTGCTGCACACATACAGCTCAAAAATTGACGATATTTTTGTTTTAATAACCGACGAAAGAATAAGGGAAACTCGTTCAGCGTTTATAAGGCGGAGAGAATATTGAACCGAAAGAGCCAGTACAATGTCGCTCATCGGATTCTCCGCAATTTCTTCGGGGTTCCTCATAAATACTTTCTTTGATAAAAACAGTTCTTCAGCCTGCATTCCGGTTGAAATGGAGTCTACTGCTCTTTGTGAATAGAGGCAGATATTCAAAAAAAGTCTGAATGATTTTCGATTGCTGAACTCATTGAACCAAATTGAGGGGAATTTAGTGCCCCGTATAACTTTTACAAAATTATCCAGGACCCTGTCTGGATCGGCAGATCTCATCAGATAATCACATAGAGCCGGTTCAATTGCCCCGAACAATTCGATAGTTCTGGAATCGAACTCCTTACGGTTTATAATTCCTCTGCCGGTTCTCAGATACGCGATATTTGCGGCAGCCCTAGTTCGATTTTTGAAAACGATTTTGCCGAAAGAATTTTCTCTTGCGCTGTTACTCTGAGAAAGCACCTCATCATAAATCGAACGCACCCGATGTCGGAAAAAAAATAACCTTTTCTTAAATTCCTCAATCGAATCTAAATTCAGATAGGTGCAGATTTTCTGCAGATATTCTTTTTGAGCAGGTATCGCATGAGTCTGACGGTCATTCATCAATTGCAGAAAATGCTCTATCCGCCTGTAAAAAATATATGCCTCCGAGAGAATTTCTTCTTCGCCCTGTTCCAGAAGTTTCTGTTCGGTCAGAGAAGCGATTGATTTTAGAGTATTTGAACATCGGAGCGATTTTATTTTTCCTCCGTTCAATAATTGCAGCGCTTGAACCGTAAATTCGATATCTCGAATCCCCCCCTGAAAAGTCTTCACATTCTCAATCTCATTATTCTGTCTCTCTATGCTCCTCTTCATCTCTCTGATCTTATCTTTAACAGAGTCCGAAAGAGTTGAAGGATAGACGAATGGCTCAATAAAATTGCGGAATTGAGAGAATAGATCCCGATCGCCGCAAACGTAATCGAGTTTAATCAGCATCTGCCTCTCCCAGTCCTCACCTCTGGTTTCGTAGTATCTGGTATAATTGCCCAATGAATTGCATAGCGGAGAGTGTTTACCGTCCGGGCGCAGCCTGAAATCGATTCTGTAGATATAGCCATGGTCAGTAATTTCCGTTGAGGATTTAATAAACAAGAGTGCGGCTTCTGCCAGAATTTCCCGGTAATCTTTTTCAACCGGAGTTTTAATTTCATCACTGTCAAAGAAAAGAATCAGATCAACATCAGAGCTGTAATTGAGTTCATTGCCGCCTAGTTTTCCGAGTGAGCATAAGCAATATTTACGTTCGGGAAGGGATATTTTATACTTAGACAATATTTCAATGTAACAGATATCGAAGAGCTTTGTTATCACCGATTTAGCAAGGGCGGAGAGCTGTTCCGTTATTGCCACCAGATCGTACAGACCGAGAATATCAGCCAGGCCAATTCTTAATATATTCCGTTTTTTAAATTGTCTGAGAAAATTTGTTTTTGCTTTAAGTGATCTGAATTTTTCGGTCCCATCGAGTTCTTTCATCAATGCGCCGTAAGCCGGCCGGAAGGAGAGATAATCCTGATCGAAAATCTGGTAGATATATTCGGGATTTCGCACGACTATATCGGTCAGGTAATTGCTGCTTCCACATAGGGCTATCAGAATTTCTCCATGATGCGGATACTTCATTAACTCTCTAAAAAAAAAGGTCCGGTCGTAAATTGAAGCTGTAATCCTTAGAAGGTTTGCCTCCGAAATGGAATCGAAAAAATATTTTGACGATTCATCTTCTAATTTTGACAAAACATCTTCAAAATAGACGGCCGAAATCTTCCCTTCGGTTAGTTCAATCAGCCTGCCGACAAATGAAGCGGAAAAATGAAATTTTTTGCCTTGCAAATTCCGTACTCGATATAAGTTACGAGGGCTAAAATAGTTCATGCATCAATAAATCGCACTATTGAATCGAACTGAAAATCAGAATGAATATCTCAATTCCAGGAAAAATATTCCCCGTAAAAATCCAAATGAAGTGCAGAAATCCGTCTATAAAGGCGGTTTCATTGCATTTCAGAACCCCTTTATTTAACTTGCCTGCCGAAAAAAATGGAGCATTTGATGATAAGTACGCTGTTCAAAAAGATTTTTGGTGACAAAAACACGCGTGCGACTAAGGATTATTGGCCTATTGTAGAGCAGATAAATTCCGAATTCGAAAAACTGAAAGATTTAACCGACGACGAGCTTAAAGCCAAAACCGTTGAGTTTAAAGAGCGCATTTATGAATCGACAAAAGATATTCAGATTCCCCTTACTGAACTGAAAAATAAGCTTATGGATAATCAGTTTGATGAGGATAAGCACGAAATATATGATGAGATTGAAAAACTTGAAAATGAGCTGACTGACCGGTATGAGAAGGCGCTGGATGAGCTTCTTCCGGAGGCTTTTGCGGTAGTTAAAGATACCTGCAGAAGGCTTGTGGGAAAATCGTGGGATGCCGCGGGCAATAAAATTCACTGGGATATGGTTCCTTATGACGTTCAACTGATGGGAGGAATAGTTCTTCATAAAGGTAAAATTTCCGAGATGGCTACAGGCGAAGGAAAAACCTTAGTGGCTACTCTGCCTGTTTATCTTAATGCCCTCACCGGCCGGGGAGTGCATCTGGTTACCGTAAATGATTATCTCGCCAAAAGAGACAGCGAATGGATGGGCGAGATCTATAAGTTTCACGGTATGACTGTCGGGTGCATTATCAATACTATGGATCCCGATCAGCGGACAAAAATGTACGGCAATGACATCACGTACGGTACCAATAATGAATTCGGATTCGATTATCTGCGCGACAATATGGCAAGCGAAAAAAGTTTCTGCGTGCAGCGCGGTCATAATTATGCGATAGTGGATGAAGTGGATTCCGTGTTGATTGACGAAGCCAGAACGCCGTTAATTATTTCAGGTCCGGTCGGATCAACCGAACATAAATTCGATGAAATGAAACCCCGGGTAGAGCGTATTTTCAGAAAGCAGTCCAATCTGGTGGCTTCTATTGTAAAAGAAGCGGAACAGCTTCTCGCTTCGGAAAATGAGAAAGAGAGAGAGAAAGCCGGTGTGCTTCTTCTACGTGCTCATCGCGGATTCCCCAAAAACAATGCTCTTATGAAGCTTCTCTCCGAGCCGGAGAATAAAAAACTTCTTCAGAAAACTGAACTCGAATTCCTTAGAGAAAATGCGAAGAGAATGCCGGAGATAGATGAGGAACTCTACTTTGCGATTGAAGAACGCAATAACCAGATGGATCTTACCGAAAAAGGAAGAGAAGATCTTGCTGCCGGTTCTTCCGAACAGAAGGAATTTTTCGTTCTTCCGGATCTGGGTACCGAAATAAGTAAAATTGAAAATGACATCTCACTCAAGCCTGAAGATAAACTGAGGATGAAAGATGAGTTGTACCATATATATACAGAGCGGTCGGACAGAATCCACACTCTGAATCAATTACTCCGCGCTTATACTCTTTTTGAGAAAGATGTTGAGTATGTAATTACAGAAGATGGCAAAATAGCTATTGTTGATGAATTCACTGGCCGTGTTCTTCCGGGCAGAAGGTATTCAGACGGACTTCATCAGGCAATTGAGGCAAAAGAGAATGTGAAAGTTGAACGCGATACTCAGACTCTTGCCACCATTACACTGCAGAATTATTTCCGCTTATATAAAAAGCTCGCTGGTATGACCGGCACGGCGGAAACGGAAGAGGGCGAGTTTTTCGAAATTTATAAATTGGAAGTAGTTGTCATTCCAACCAATCGTCCTATTGTAAGAGATGACG
>JBAYWA010000213.1:0-4208 GCA_041674325.1 Melioribacteraceae bacterium
CCATCTTAGGGTAGGAAGTGCCGTCGTCATCCCAATATCCTGACTCCGCATTGCCAACTCTGAAAGCACCTTTCCGGGGATACCAGTGCATTCTCAATCCGGCTCCAAGCGCGCGGATAGTTCCTGAATTTACAGTACCGCGAACCAGCAGACCTTCGGTTCCTCCTATTTCCAGCTGTGCTCTCGGATCAGTGGCATTGGTTCCAATTCCGACAAGACCGGTACTCTGTTTTACTGTCAGGTAAGTATTGGCTCCATTGATGATGCTGAAAATACCGCCCGTCGCTAATGTATTAGTGATATTCTGTGCGGATATGGCGGCGGAGAAAATTATTATAAAGATAATTATGGACTTCTTCATCTGATTACTCCGTAATTTAAAACTATCTCTTGTACCAAAAAGTAGAATGATTGATTATGCAAATTTTAATTCAGTGTCGCGTGTTTATTGCAGCTCTTCGAGTTATTAAAAACACTCTATATATTTCAGTTCACTAAACTCGCGAACTAGTTGTGTTCGTTGATAGGCTTTATTAAAATATTAAAAAAAAGCACTTTTGTAAAATGCGTATCTGATATTCGTATAAAATAGATAAAAAAGCGATGTGCCAAATCACACGATAAATTACCAAGCGCAACTGTAAAATTGAGTCTGACTTAATATCATTCAGGCTAAAAAATCGGATACGGCATTTGCCGCCCTCTCGCCGTCGATAGCCGCCGAGACAATTCCGCCCGCGTAGCCGGCACCCTCTCCGGCCGGAAAAAGCCCATGAATTTCCAGATGCATCAGTGATTGGTGATCGCGCGGAATTCTGACCGGCGAGCTGGTCCGGGTTTCGGCGGCAAGGATCTGCGCTTCATTGGTGAAATATCCTCTCATCTTATTTTCAAAAATGAGCAGGCCCTTTCTCAATCCTTCCGAAATTTTTTGAGGAAGTAGTTCGTGAAGCGGAGAACTTATAGTGCCGGGTATGTATGATGACTTGGGAAGAGTAGATGAGATCTGTTTATTTACAAAATCGGTTATCCGCTGCGCCGGCGCTCTCTGCGTTTTTCCTCCTGCCTCGAATGCTTTTCTCTCCAGCTGTTTCTGAAATTCCAGTCCGGCAAATACGCCATGTGAATTAAATTCACTCCAATCGCTCTCATCAACGGAGACTACCAATCCTGAATTGGCATATGGGGAATCGCGTCTTGATACGCTCATCCCGTTCAGAACTAGTTCTCCGGGTTCTGTGGAAGCGGGAATTATTATCCCGCCCGGACACATGCAGAAAGAATACACACCCCGGTCATCTATTTGACAGTTAAGGTTATAACTTGATGCAGGGAGATACGGATTGCGGTTAGTTGAATGATATTGAATTTCATCTATCAATCTTTGCGGATGCTCAATTCTTACACCCATGGCGAACGGCTTTGATTCAATCTTCACTTTATGACGGTCGAGCAGATAATATATGTCGCGCGCTGAGTGACCTGTTGCCATTATTACGGCATCTGCTGTAAATTCTTTCCCCTCATTTACAACAACTCCTTTTATACTCTTCCCGTCCAGTAACAGGTCTGTTACACGCGATTCAAAATTTATCTCACCGCCGCAATCGATAATTGTCCGGCGGATCTCCTGTACTACCTGCGGCAGTAAATTTGAGCCGATATGCGGATGTGCATCAATCATTATTTCACCGGGTGAGCCGTGCTGCACAAAGATGCTGAGAATTCTGTTCACATCACCGCGTTTGGTTGAACGGGTATAAAGTTTACCGTCGCTGTATGTGCCGGCGCCTCCTTCTCCGAAGCAGTAGTTGGAATCCGGATTAACCAGGCCGGACTGTTGAATTGCTTTAAGGTCGCGGCGGCGCGATTGAACATCTTTTCCCCTCTCAAAGATCACCGGTTTAATACCGAGTTGTATCAATCGGAGCGCGGCAAAAATTCCCGCGGGGCCCATTCCGATAATTATGACTTTCTTCCCTTCTCTGACGGGTACGAATTTTATGGGATAAAAATATTCTTCCGGCTTTTCGCTTATATAGACAATTGCTTTTGCCCTGAATACGGGATTCCTGCTTCTGGCATCCACTGACCGTCGTAAAATCCTGACGGCTGTAATTTCAATTTCATTTATCTTCAGAAGCTGAGCGGCAAGACGTTTCTGATAATTGTAATCATTCAGGAATTCCGGCGGTAAAACAATTTCAATCTCTTTTTTCATTTTGTCCCCTGTTTTGAGGAATATTTTTTAAAACGCTTTTCAATAAATCCAGTCAACCTCTATAGTAAAAAATCAATAAGTAGATTTAATCAATCCCCCATCTACTGCAATTGTCTGACCGTTAATATATCCCGCCTGCTCTGAAGCAAGAAAAACAATCAATGAGGCTACTTCATCCGGACCGGCGAGCCGTTTAACCGGAACATCATTTGACATCTCTTCCAATATTTTTTCAGCAGTGGTATTCGCGCGCACCGCTCTGACTTCAGCTAATTCTTTCAGTCGGGAGGTCAGAGTATAACCGGGAGCCACATTATTCACCGTGATGTTATACCTGCCGATTTGATTGCTGAGAGTCTTAGCGAATGCCGTTACTGCGCTCCTAAGTGAATTTGAAAGTATTAAATTGTCCACCGGTTGTTTTACAGAAAGAGACGTAATGTTTATTATCCGGCCCCAGTTCTTTACTTTCATTCCCGGCAGGGCAAGCCTCGTGAATCGGATCGCGCTCATCAATACCTGCTCAAAAGCATCTTCCCAGTTTTCATCATAAAGATCCTCAAAAAAACCCGGGAGAGGACCCCCGCAATTATTAACAAGTATATCTATATCACCTAAATTTTTCCGAACCACTTTAATTGTATCTTCAATATCCTGCGGTTTGTTTATGTCGCAAAGATTCCACAACGGTTCCACATTATATTTTGCTTTTATCTCCTCTGCCGTCCTCAGCAAATTTTCCTTATTATGAGAGCAGATTGCCACTCTGCATCCTTCACTGATAAACAGTTCCGCAGCCGCTCTTCCGATACCGCCGCTCGATGCGGTGACTAAAACGATTTTCCCCTTAAGACGCAGATCCATCTCTAATCTCAGCTTATTGTTATCTTTAATTTAAGAATTTTTAAGGAAGTTATTTAAAATGAAAATGCCGGAATAGTTCCGGCATTTATTTACGAAGTATTTGATTCGGTTATCAGTTCGCGCTTGCGGCGGATTTTAGTCCCGCGCTTACAATCTCTTCGGTATCGAGAGCTATCACCAATTCCTCATTAGTCGGAATTCTGAGCACATTCACTTTAGAATCGGAAGAGGATATTACCGTTTCGCCTTTCACATTTTTATTCATATCGTCATTCAATTTGATTCCCAAAAATTCCATCTCCGAACAAACCTCCTGACGTACGAGAATTGAGTTTTCTCCTATTCCGCCTGTGAAGACTAAAGCATCGAGTCCTCCCATGGCAGCAGTATAAGCTCCCACATATTTTTTAATCCTATAAACGAAAACATCGAAAGCGTATTTTGCTTTTTTATTCCCTTCGGCAACGGCTTCTTCAATCTCGCGCATATCGCTGCTCTCACCGCTAATGCCTATGAGTCCGCTGTGCTTGTTCAATAAGGTATTTGCTTCTGACAGAGAGAGCCCCTCTTTTGCCATTATATAGAGAATTACGGAGGGATCCATATCTCCGCTCCTGGTTCCCATAATCAGTCCTTCGAGCGGGGTAAAACCCATTGTAGTATCAACAGAGCGTCCGCCGTTCACAGCGGCCATCGAACATCCGTTCCCCAGATGAGCGGTGATTATTTTAAGTTCTTCTATAGGTTTGCCGAGCATCCTTGCCGCCCGCTCCGACACATAGCGGTGCGAGGTACCGTGAAAACCGTATCGTCTGATCTTATATTTTTTATAAAGTTCGTATGGAATACCATACAGATAAGCGCGGGGCGGCATTTTAATATGGAATGAAGTATCAAAAACACCGACCTGAGGCGTAGAAGGAAGATGACTCTTAGCGGCCTGAATACCTTTGATATTCGGCGGATTGTGAAGCGGCGCAAGTTCAATATTATCCTTGAGAGCATTCATCACTTCTTCAGTTATGAGTACGGAACCGGAGAAAGTCTCGCCTCCATGAACAACGCGGTGTCCTACAGCGTCAATCTCTTTCTTATCTTTAATCACTCCGTGATTCGGAGAGAG
>JBAYWA010000214.1:0-4205 GCA_041674325.1 Melioribacteraceae bacterium
GGCTTTGATATAAACATCCGGGGAGAGATGTTTGCGAAAAAATTCTACATTCCCCGCCGCGCGCATGTTTTTTTATCCCGCAATGGAAATTCCGATCAGGCTTCCTATTCCGAATGTAACCGCCGCGGCAGCCAGACCGAACAACACCTGTCTGAATCCGCTGTACCAGACATTCTTCCCGGTAAATAATGTTATTGCGGCTCCTATAAGAAAAAGTCCGGCAGCGCTGAGCGTAACGCTTATAATAATTGCCTCCATTCCTTTTGTAAAAATGAATGGAAGTACCGGAATAACCGCACCCACGGAAAAAAGGAGGAAGGAGTATATCGCGGCTTCTATAGCCGAGCCTTTTATCTCCTCTTCATTAATTCCCAATTCCTCTTTAACTAAAATTTCGTGCGCATGGCTTTTATCTTTAATAATCTCGCCTGCCATCTGATATGCCTGCTCTTCCGGAATTCCTTTGGCAACATAAATAAGAGCTAATTCTTTCATTTCCCCTTCGGGATTAGTCTCCAATTCTTCCATCTCAATCTGCATCTGGTTCTCGTATAATTCCTGCGAGCTTTTAACTGAGATCCATTCCCCCAGCGACATAGATAACGCACCGGCTAATAATCCGGCAAGTCCGGCCAATAATACCCCTTCCTGTCCCGCGGTGGCACCGGCTATCCCCATAACAAGACTGAAATTTGAAACCAGTCCGTCGTTTCCCCCAAGCACGGCCGCCCGAATTGCATTTCCTCCGACTGATCTGTGTCTGCTTTCAAATTTCGAAAGCTGAGATCCGGTAACTTTCTCCTCTTTTTCAAGAATTGACCGGAGTATTTTTACATGGTTGGTTTCGGTTCCGGTAATTTCAATGTTTTTATTTTTCTTTGTCGTAAGAATGGCATTCGAAATACCCTTTTCCGTATCCATCAATACGCCCAGGACATAATCATATCCGAATATTCTGCCGATCAGGTCGAAAGTTTTTGCCCGCCAGGAAGGAATCATAAGATTTTCGAAACTGATATTTTCTTTTCCGGCAAAAGCCTCGGCGTGACTTTTTTCGATTCCGCTCATCTGCCTGAACACATTAGCGATCGTCGGATCGGCTTCATTCTCGGCAAGTTTCAGGTACAGGTACCACGCGTCAATTTCCGTCTGAATGTTTTTATTTTTCAATTCCTTTCTCCGGATAATTCATTTTCCACTCCCGGCTTATCGTTGAACAGCCGGGCGGATTCAAATGTTATAAATGCTCCTTTCAATAATTTCTGAAGAAATTATTTTATTCCAACCACTTCAATTTCATAAACCAGTGATGTGTTCGGAGAAATCACAAATCTTTTCCTTCCGGCAGCGGACCTGGCATAGAAGGCGTTCATTCCGTAAGCTTTTGATGCCGGAACAACCACCACCCTTACTTCGCCCAGTTTCATGCCTGCCAGCGTCTCATCTATTCCGGGATTTATTATTGATTTGCCGACCGTGTATTCAAAGATTTCCGGAGATTCAATAGCGTCGGGTTTTCCTTCGGCAGCAGTGCTGTAAAATTCTGTCCCGGAGAGTAAAAATTTCCCTTTGTATCTTGCACTAAGCAGAGTACCTTCGGCAAATTTATCCCCGGCACCTTCTTTTTTGATTATATACTTTAATCCGCTTTCTGTTTCGGCCGCATCCGGAAAATTATTTTTTACCGCCTCAGCTTCATCAGCCCTTCTCTTTTCATCTTCCGCCTTAACTTTTGCTTTTCCCTCTTCAACCATTTTACCGAATGATTCATCCGTCACTCTAAAATTATTCGCTTCCAGACCGATGCGGGTGATAGTGAGGCTTTTAATGGTATCCCCCTGCGCAATTTTATTAACGACATCCATTCCTTCTGCAACCGATCCGAACAACGTATAATTGCCGTCAAGGTATGAACGGTCTGCTAGCGTGATATAGAACTGGCTGCCGTTTGTATGAGGTCCGGCGTTAGCCATTCCCAGCATACCGGCTTTGTTATGGCTTAATCCGGAGAAAATCTCATTTGGAAATTCATATCCCGGACCTTCCAACGAATCTTTGCTCACAGGCATTCCAGCCTGAATAACGTGTCCCGGCACAACGCGGTGCCAGATGCTGCCGTTGAAATACGGCTTCCCTTTTTCTGCCGCAACATTCTTAATTGTACCTTCGGCGAGTCCTATAAAATTTGCCGCCGTCATAGGAACATTTTTATAATCAAGATTCAGTGTAATTCTTCCTTTGTTCGTATTGAGATCGGCATAAATTCCATCGGGCAGAAACGCGCCTTCGCGCGGAAGCAGCTGATCCAGATTTGAAACGCCGTAAGCGAGCAGGGCGATTTTTATCGCCGCGTCTTCGAGCGCGTCCGGAATTATCTCATCATAAGTGTCTGCTGGAGTGTGCCAGGTTTTTCCATACATCTGAGGTCCCTGTGACCGGAGTCCCGGCGCAGGAACTCCCTCCATCGTAAACGAAAAACTGTCGGTCCCGCCCCGTCCTGCTTTTCTGAATGGACTGCTCTCAATCAATTTAAATGGGTATTTAAGTCCGGCATTCTCTATTAGCGCCGCAACTTTCTTCATCTCTTCAGCCATTGCGCCCGGCACTGAGATGCCGACTATAGGATTTGTTCCGAAATCTTTATTCAGCATAACGGAGATGTTTTTCAGAATATTTTTGTTTCTGTTAACCCACGATTTGGATCCTACAAGCCCTCTCTCTTCATTTGCAAAAAGGACAAGAATAATAGTTCTCTTAGGCTTCGCGCCTGCTTTCATCATTAACCGCACTGCTTCCATCATCGGGCTAACACCCGAAGCGTTATCCACCGCGCCCGTTGCGATATCGTAGGAATCCAGATGCGCGCCGAGCACAACATATTCATCCGGCAGATCTTCGCCCGGAATTACGGCAACCACATTGTGATATTTTACCGGTCCCGGTTTAAAGAAATTCCGTATATCAAATTCAAGAATCACTTCCTGTTTCCGTTCAAGAAGAGATTTTATCTCAGTGTACTGGACATCAAGAAGTTTAATGTCGCAGAGTGACGGAAGATTTCCCCAGGAATCAACACACCTGGAGTCAAGACATCTCATCGGGACTTTTGTAAGCTGGATTGTGCCAAGCGCGCCCGCCGAAGTTAATTTTTTTGTAAGAGCCGTCACCGAATCCCTGTCGCGCGGCCATCCGGTGTTCTCTCCATCAATAAGTATCCAGGCTCCCTTAATTTTACTTTTTAACGAATCGAACTGCGCTTCAGTCTTAGGCATAAGCAGCGCCGCTCCTCTCTGAACTCCCTTTGTGCCGGCTGTATATGAGGGGGTAACAAAATTTAAAACTTTTTCCGCCGGTGAAATCATTTTACCGAACCAGGCGCCCCGGTTAAATCCAACGGGCACTTCACCCACTTCTTCGAGTTTAACATCCAGCCCCCAGCTTTTTAGTTCATTCATTGCCCACACACTTGCGGTATAATAAGCATCAGAGCCGGTGATCCTTCCTCCTATCCTGTTGCATAATATATCCTGATGGCGCATAGTCTGATTGTCAGATTTTCCGATCTCAATTATTCTCTGTGATGCCGGATCCTGCTGGGAAAAAATGATTGACGATAAAAAAAGAAGCAGATAGAATGAGTTCGCGAGTATTCGTTTCATAGATTGACTCTGAATTTAATGGTAAATGGCAGTACCCAAAATAATGAAATTTGTTATACGCCGAAAAGAATTTTTTCCCGATCTTTGCCTTATAGATTTTCACACACAATCATTGCGCAGGATTTTAAATGAGTAATCGCGGATTCAAAAAAATTGTTCTTCTTCTTTTTGCCTACACGGGAGTAACATTATCACAAAGCTGGTCATTCTCATCGGTTGCGGATCCGAGAGGCGGATTCGCGGACTTCAGGCGGGCTCTCACGGAGATAAAAAAATTAACCGCTAATCCCGAACCGAAAATTCAAAAATCCGAATTTGTTCTTGTCAACGGCGATTTTGATCCGGCCGAAATAAATTTCAAAATTTTCAACGAGGTTTTTTCCCCCTCCTCCGATTCTTCTTCCCTCCTCTTGCCGGTTATTGGAAACCACGATTTGGATTATGCTTTTTTCATTCATGAGAAGATGTTCAAGAATCAGCCGCTTTTTAACAAATACGGAGATTCCTCGTTCAGCTATTATATGGACATGAAGAATGCCCGAATTA
>JBAYWA010000215.1:0-4205 GCA_041674325.1 Melioribacteraceae bacterium
CCATCGGCACTTTATAATCTTTCTTCATCTGATCATAACGCGCCATCAGGAGATAATCCAGATACTTCGAATTGTGGACATGATTATTCATATCGATGTCATCCGGCCTCACGGTAATCTCCGTCTCGAAAACCGAATAATCCGGATTAGGTTTCAGGGCCATCCTAATTCAGTTTTTCTTCTCTATAGAAGAACCAGAGATACAGAGAGATCGAAAGACCGACAATTATCTGAAGAATAATAGGAGTCGATATCAGCTCGGTATTAATAAGACCAAAACTTATCAGAGAGAATTTGAGGAGATAATAGTAGATCTTGCTTACAATGATGCTGGATACCGCCCGCGTGAAGGAATTTTTAAAATATCCGGCAAGAAAGAAGAACAGGAAGATATTAAGCGCCATCTCCGATGTGATAAGCAGCGATTTTATTACCGACGGATGAGCGGAAATGATGAAAGAAAAGAGAGGAAGCGCAAGAGTAAGCAGGTATACATTTTTTCTTGATGTATAGACTATACTGAGTAATAGAATTATTCTCATCGGCTCAAGAAGATAGAACGGTATCGAGGTCAGATGGGAAAGCGCCGGTGTAAAAGTGACTGCGGCAAGTGCTATTATATCAAATATTACGGTTTTATAATCGTATTTTGAGATGGCTGCTGAGATAGATTTCATTTTTACAATTCCGATAATTATCTTGAATCCAAAATAGCATATTGATATGTTTCCGCAAAACAAATTTGATTTTTTTTAAAGAGGTCATATGAATCGCAGGAATTTTCTGAAAACAGGACTGCTGGCGGGGGCGTCCCTAACAGTCCCGGGCATCTATGGAAACTATTTTGCCAAATCCAGCAGAATAATTCCTGCAAATTACGATATGGTGGCCGTAAGAAACGGCGAGCCCGAAGTTATGTTCGATAAGGGGATAGAACAGCTGGGTGGTATGAAAGCTTTCGTTAAAAAAAATCAGAAAGTATTGGTAAAGCCTAACATAGGATGGGATGTGATTCCCGAAAGGGGTGGGAATACACACCCGAAACTGGTAAAAAGAATTGTTGAACATTGTTATGAAGCGGGCGCCAAAGAGGTCTATGTATTCGATCATACATGCGATGATTGGAGAAGAAGTTATGCCAACAGCGGAATTGAAAAAGCGGTTAAGGATGCCGGCGGCAAAATAGTTTCCGGTGATTCGGAAAGCTATTATCAGAATGTTACCATAGACGGCGCCAAGGTGCTTAAAAAAGATAAAGTTCACGAGCTGGTTCTTGAAAGCGATGTTTTTATAAATGTCCCTATCCTCAAGAGCCACAGCTCTGCGCGCATCACCGTTACATTGAAAAATATGATGGGCGTTGTATGGGACCGCGGCTACTGGCACCGCAATAATCTGCATCAGTGCATAGCGGATTATTCACTGTTCAGGAAAAAACCGACATTAAATGTTGTGGACGCGTATTATGTTATGAAGCAGAACGGTCCGCGCGGCGTTTCGCTTGATGATGTCGCTCTGATGAAATCGATGATAATTTCAACCGATATGGTTGCCGCCGATGCGGCGTCGGCAAAGTTATTCGGAGTGGAACCGGCATCGGTCTCATATATTAAATTGGCGGATTCAATGGGCGCCGGTAAAATGGATTTAAGTTCAATGAATATTAAACGACTTATATTGTGATTAAATGAACGGTACTCTTCTCCGGAAAATCAGAATCTCCGTCTCATCGTTTTTTCTAATTGCGACAACTTTATTGCTTGTTGATATCTACGGATTTTTCCCGCCGGAAGTTTCAAATAAAATCCTTTTTCTTCAATTTATCCCGTCGACTCTGAAATTTATCTCGGTTGTTTCTCTCGGTGCCGCAGGGTTTATAATAGTAATCATCCTCTCGCTTTTATTTGGAAGAGTCTACTGTTCAACAATATGTCCCCTCGGGATTTTCCAGGATATTATCAACTGGCTTTCGGGAAAGTTCCGGCGCGGCAAAAAAAGGAGATTCGATTTTTCCAAAGAGCAGAAAATTTTAAGAATCGTTTTGCTGATTCTGCCGGTTTTATTCTTTCTATTGGGAAGCTCACTGCTTCTGAATCTTCTGGACCCATACAGCATCTACGGAAGGTTCTCGGGTAATTTTTTCCGCCCGGTTGCGGCGGGCGTAAATAATATTGCGGCGTATCTTTTCGAAATATTCAGGATCTATGCGGTTTATCCGTACAGTATAAAAGCGTTTAATCCATTCCCGTTTTTGTTTACGCTTTCGTTTTTCTCATTTGTCGTAATCATGGCATGGACAAAAGGAAGATTGTATTGCAATACTGTCTGTCCTGTCGGCACTTTACTTGGATACCTCTCAAAATTCTCACTATTTAAAATCATAATTAATCATGAAGAATGCCTGAGCTGCGGAATCTGCGCGAAGGAATGCAAATCCTCCTGTATTGATAGTAAAAATAAAACTGTTGATATGAGCAGGTGTGTTGTCTGTTTCGACTGCATCCCTTCCTGTCCTACAGAGGGAATTACATTCGGCAATTCCTATAAAAAAAATGCTTATGGAAAAAATGAGCAGCAAAACATTAAATTGGATCATTCGAAAAGAGATTTTTTAACTAAAACTTCCGTCTATCTTTTTTCATTATCTGCAATTGCAGCACAGGTTCAGAAGAAAATTATCGTCACTAAGCCGAGTACCGTTCCGGTATTCAGAAAAAATGCGGTCTCGCCTCCCGGATCGGAAGGACTCGAAAAATTCAACAGCAGGTGTACCGCATGCAATCTTTGCGTAAGTGCATGCCCCACTCAGGTTCTTCAGCCCTCTTTTCTCGAGTATGGATTTCTCGGGATGCTTCAGCCGAGGCTGGATAATATTACCGGTTTCTGCAACTTTGAATGTAAAATATGCGGGGACGTCTGTCCTACCGGCGCGATTCTTCCGATGGATCTTGAAAAGAAAAAATTGACCCAGCTTGGGAAAGCAAAATTTGTCAAAGATAACTGCATCGTTAAGACTCAGAAAACCGATTGTGGTGCCTGTAGTGAACACTGTCCTACTAAGGCGGTTCATATGATCCCGTTCGAAGGAACGCTGGTAATCCCTGAAGTTAGAGACGATTACTGCATCGGATGCGGAGCCTGCGAGTTTGCCTGTCCAACAAATCCTTATAAAGCAATTTATGTTGAAGGAAACCGGTGGCATCAGATAGCCAAGAAAAATGTTGAGCTGAAAAAACAGGAATCGGTCAACACTAAAGAGGATTTTCCTTTCTAATATTGGCGGCTCCCGAATGATAATTCATTAATTCTTCCCAGATGGAAATTGGAATTTAACTTACATACAAAAGATGCATACGCGGCTCTGAGAATTCCGGATTTCCGGCATTTTGTTCTAGCCCGATTCCTTCTGACTCTTGCGGTGCAGATGCAGTCTGTAATTGTCGGTTGGCAGATTTATCAGATGACTCACGATGCTCTCTCACTGGGATTAATTGGAATGTCCGAAGCCGTCCCATTTATCGGCATAGCGTTGTTCGCAGGGCATGTTGCCGACCGCGTGGACAGAAAAAGAATCATACTTCTATCGAATTCAGTTTATCTGATCTGCGCAGCGGCGTTATTAATAATTTCAACACGGCTCAATCCGGTACTGGCTGAATACGGAACGGTGCCCATATACATAATCATTTTTATTACCGGATTGGCGCGCGGATTTCTTTCCCCTGCCCAGAGCGCTTTTGCCGCGCAGCTCGTTCCGAGAGAATTTTTCGGAAATGCTTCAACCTGGAACAGCGTGGTATGGCAAACTGCAGCGGTAACCGGTCCTGCAGTAGGCGGATTGGTATATGGATTTTTCGGAGTCGGCTGGGCATACTCGCTTGTAGTTTCTTTTGCGTTAATGAGCTTGTCTTTTTACTATTTCATTCGCAGAAAACCGATGCCTTCTACTGCGGAGGAAGAAAATATATGGCAGAGTTTGTCGACGGGATTAAAATTTGTATTCGGAAATCAGATTATTCTGAGCGCGATAAGTCTCGACATGTTTGCTGTTTTCTTCGGAGGCGCGGTTTCAGTGCTTCCTATCTTTGCCGATCAGGTTCTCCACGTCGGCGCTCAGGGACTTGGATTGCTGCGCGCGGCTCCGGCCGTAGGCGCAATTATAATGTCGCTGGTTCTTGTTTTCAATCCTCCATTTAAAAATGCGG
>JBAYWA010000216.1:0-4140 GCA_041674325.1 Melioribacteraceae bacterium
GGATGTTTTTTATCTCAAACGGCTTAATAACTGATTGCAATCCTGCGGTTTTAGATATTTTAAAATGCGAGCGGGATTTTGTTTTAGGACATTCTCCCGCTGATTTCTCGCCGGAGCTTCAGCCGGACGGGAGGAGATCTACAGAGTCCGCTAACGAAAAGATCGGACTTACTTTCATCGGCATTCCGCAAAGATTTTACTGGCAGCATAAAAGAAAAGACGGATCGCTGGTCGACTCCGACATATCATTAAGAGCGGTAACAATTGAAGGGAAGAAAATTATCCAGGCTACAATGCGGGATATTACTGAGATTAAAAGATCGGAGAAGTTCCGTCAGGTGCTGTTTGACATCTCGGAAACGGCTTATATTGCACCCGATATGAGTTCTCTGTATAAGCATATTCACGAAAAGATAGCCGAATTGATGCCGGTTAAAAACATCTATCTCGCGCTTTATGATGAAAAAACGAATATGATTTCATTCCCCTATTTTGTTGATGAATACGACCCGCCCCAGCTTCCTAAAAAATTGAGCGCCGGACTGACCGAATATATACTGCGGAAAGGGGAAGCAGAACTTATTAATGCCCAGAAAGACCTGGAGCTAAGAAAAGCGGGTGAAGTTGAGTTAATAGGAGAACCGGCTGCTATCTGGCTCGGCGTACCGTTAAAACTCTCGGGTAAAACCATCGGAGTTATCGTAGTTCAGGATTACGAAAACGAAACTGCTTATGGCGAAGAAGAGATGCAGATACTTACATTCGTTTCCGAACAGATAGCCCATGTGATCGAAAGAAAAGGAGCCTCTGAAGCTATTAAAAAATATGCCGAGGAATTGAAGCAGCTCAACAATACAAAGGACAAATTTTTCTCGATCATTGCGCACGACCTTCGGAATCCTTTTATAACAATATTGGGATTTTCCGACCTTCTGATTTCTGATTTTGATGATCTTACCGATGATGAGAAGATATTCTACATATCCGAGATGAAAAAATCCGCCGAGACTTCTCATAATCTTCTCCAGAACCTGCTTCAATGGTCTCGCGCACAGACCGGGCGGATAGAATTCAATCCGCTGAAACTTGATCTTGCCGGAATAGTCACGAGCAATGTCGAACTTTTAACTCCGCACGCGTCGAGAAAACAGATCCAGATTAATTCTGCCGTCCCCGAAAATGTTTTTGTGCTGGCAGATGAGGATATGCTGAACACAATTCTGCGCAACCTCATTACGAACGCAATCAAGTTTACAGAAACAAACGGTCTCATTAATATCGACTACGAGGACGGGGCAGACCAGATTACGGTCTGCGTTTCCGATAACGGAGTCGGAATGAGCCCGGCTGTAAAAGAAAAATTATTCAAGGCTGATGAAAATCAGACAACAATGGGAACTGCCCACGAGACCGGCACCGGTTTAGGGTTGATACTCTGTAAAGAATTTATCGAAAAGCATGGTTGTATAATATGGGTTGAAAGCGAAGTTGGGAAAGGAAGCAAATTCTGCTTTACTCTTCCCAAAGCAGTTTGACCGATAAGCTTCTCCTTCACAGAATTATTTATGTAAAATAAAAGAAACCGCGTCTATTCTTTGCGTATTTGAAATTCACACAATATCTCTTAAGATCGGATTCTCAGATGGAAGGAAATAGAATTTTCCCCCGGAAATCGTTTTTCTCTAATACCCCGTTCCGCATAGTTTTTATCTACTTTACAACGAGTTTCCTTTATATCTTCTACTCGGACGATCTGTTATTCAAACTCTTTTCTGATGTTGCCGATCAGAGAATGATTTCGATTTTTAAAGGATGGCTGTTCATCTCTATCTCCTCAATTCTTCTTTATCAAATGATTAAAAGAGCCCTCAAAAAAATTGTACTGACCGAAGAAAAACTGCTCTCTTCCGAGCAATACTCCAGAATGCTCTTCGAAAAATCACCCATTGGACTTGCTCTTACGAGGATGGATGGATCATTTGTGGATGTTAATCCCGCTTATGCCGCTATTATTGGCAGGACTATAGAAGAAACTTTAACGCTGGGCTATTGGGATATAACCCCGCAAAGCTACGGCGATCAGGAGAAACTGCAGCTGATCAGTCTCGAAAAAACCGGTCATTACGGTCCTTACGAAAAAGAATATGTACACAAGAAGGGGCACTCTGTACCGGTGCGCCTCCGGGGATCGATAATTGAAAAAGACGGTGTGAAATATATCTGGTCGAGCGTTGAAGATATTTCGGAAAGAAAATTATCCGAGGACCTGCTCCGGAAAACTCAAAAATTTATACAGGAGTTCATGGACTACAGCCCGTCAGTAGTCTATGCCGCGGACCTGGACGGCAAAATTATCCTCGCGAATAAACAATTTGAAGCAGTAGCCAAAGGCGGAAAAGAGGAAATTCTGGGGAGTGTGCGGGAAAATTTTCTACCGAAAGAGATAGCCGCCGAACACCGGGCCAACGATTTGAAGATAATCACTTCCGGTGAAGCATATACATTCGAGGAAGAGAATATCCAGCATGACGGCAAGCATTTTTATGTCTCCTCTAAGTTTCCCCTGGTAAATAACGAAGGCAAAATCTATGCGGTTGGCGGAGTGTCTACAGATATAACGCAGCGGAAGATGGCAGAGGAAAATTTGAGGAGACACGAGCAGATTCTCCGGCATTTTATTGAATTTTCACCTGCCGCAATCGCGATGCTTGACCGTAATATGAATTATATAATTGCCAGCAACCGATATTTGTCTGATTACAAACTTGGAAATCAGAATATTGAGGGACGGTCACACTACGAGATCTTCCCGGAGGTGCCCGATAGATGGAGGGAGATACATGAACGGTGTATCGCGGGCGCGGTTGAAAAATGCGACGAAGATCCGTTTCCTCGGAATGATGGAACAATCGATTGGGTAAGATGGGAAATCCGCCCCTGGGAAGAGCATACTGGAGAGATAGGCGGAATTATAATATTCTCCGAAGTAATAACCGAGCGGAAAAAAACCGAAGAAGCTCTACGTCAATCTGAAGAGAAATTTTTTAAAGCTTTCCAAAATTCACCCGACGCCGTCACAATTACACGCGCTTCAGACGGGCTGTTTGTAGATGTAAACGAAAGTTTCTACAATATCTCCGGCTATACCCGGGATGAAGTGATCGGCCGCTCTTCACTTGAATTGAATTTGTGGATTTCGGATACGGACCGCGACAGGTATGTTTCACAGCTTGCTGAAAATGGACGGGTTACGGAATTTGACACCTCCTTCCGGACAAAATTCGGGGAGATCCGGCATTTTATCCTGGCCGGTGAAATCTTTGAGCTGAACGGCGAGGCGCATATACTCGGCATGATTCACGATGTGACAGACCGGAAAAGAGCCGAGGGAGAACTTCTCAGAACTCACAAACAGTTCGAGAGCACACTTGAAAATATGACCGATGGTTTCGTAGCCCTGGACAATAACTGGATTTATACTTATGTGAATTCGAGAGCTGCAAAGATGTTCGGCAGATCGCCGGAACAATTGATAGGTAAACATATTTGGACCGAATTTCCCGAGGCTATCGATCAGCCTTTTTATAATAATTATTACAGAGCAAGGGAGACAAAGGAGAATATTAATTTTGAGGAGTACTATGAGCCGTGGGGTCGCTGGTATGAAAACCGGGTTATCCCTTCTGACGATGGATTGTCCATCTTCTTCCAGGAGATAACCGCACGCAAAAATTCGGAACAGATTCTTAAGGAGAGCGAAGAAAAATTCAGAAAATTGGTAGAAGAGCTGCCCAACGGTGTTCTCGTAATAGATCATAACGGAATAATAACCGGATGGAATCACGCTCAGGAAAAAATTACCGGACTATTAAGCTCCGAGGTATTGAAGAAACCAAGCTGGGACGTTCAGGTTTCTCTTATGCCGGGCAAATTAATCACGGATGAGCTCCGTAGTGAAACAAGAAATACCATTCTGGAACTCTTTGATCCGGTGAATTCGACATATCTAAATAAACCGATTGAAAGAACCATCCGGCGTCCGGACGGCTCGCTCTGCATAGTAGAGTCGACTGTTTTTATATATGCCACAATAGATGAATCGATCGCTGTTACTATTTCAAGCGATATAACAGCCAGAAA
>JBAYWA010000217.1:0-4129 GCA_041674325.1 Melioribacteraceae bacterium
CCGATAATTGTTGTTGACCGAATTTTCATTTTTGCTCCTTGATTAAAACTCATCAAAAAATCCGAATTCCCAGGCACTTTAAAATTTTACCGGAAAGATCCGGGGTGTTTTTTTCTGATATTCCCGGTATTCATCTCCGAAAAATCTCACAAGTTTTCTTTCTTCGTAGAAAGAACCGATATAAAAATATATTACGATACAGATAAACATTATCAGGTAAAAAAGATTCATGGCGGGGCGCAGTCCGAGAAATAAAATTGAAAATAAATAGATGGGGTGGCGGACAAATTTAAAAGCGCCCTCAATCTTTAAAACCAGTTTTTCATCCAGATCCCCGGTGTTGTATGTTCCTTTTAAGTATCGTTCAATCTGAGCTATTCCGGAAAATTCTTTTAAACTTACAGAACGAGCAGCCCAGATAAGTCCCGCAAGAGATAAAACCTGCAGTGCAAATGTAATGATATCGAAAGGAAAGTGTAAGTCATAAACGATCATATCCGGTTTCGGAGCGATAGCGTAGAACGCATAGAAGATAACTATTGAAGATACATTATAGAATAGTCTGTAAAATGCTATCTTATTCCCAAGTTTTAAGGCAAGCGATTCTTTCAGTTTAATTGATGCAAGCCAGGTATGGGATACCGAAAAGGCGGCAAAGAGGAGAATAATTATCAAAACGTCAAAAAAAATCATAATTCCTTTCGAAGGCGCGCGACGGGTATTTTTAAAGCCTCACGGTATTTTGCAATAGTCCTTCGGGCTACGTGTATTCCTCTTTCCTGAAGCATCAAGGCAATTTTATCGTCGCTGTACGGATTATCTTTGGGCTCGTCGTCGCAGATCTCTTTAATCAGCTCTTTGATGTGTTTATTCGAAATCTCGTCGCCGGAATCGGTGGATAATCCTTCGCTGAAGAAATATTTTAATTCGTGAATGCCCTGAGGACTCTGGACAAATTTTCCGTTTACAACCCGGCTAATTGTGGAAATATCCATGCCGATCTCTTCGGCAATATCTTTATATATCATCGGCTTAAGGTGACGGGGACCGCTTTCAAAAAATTCGTATTGTCTTTCTAAAATCGCGCGCATTATTCTCATTAGAGTATTGCGTCTCTGTTGAAGCGATGCGATAAACCACTTTGCAGATTCAAATTTCTCGCGAAGAAATTTATATGTTTCTTTTTCCCGATCCGAGATTTTTCTTTTATGCTTTTTCGTGTCTATCATCTCGAGGTAAGTTCTGCTGATGGTAACCGAAGGAACGCTTCTGTCGTTCAGAGTGACTATATAATTATCTTCTATCTTCTCAATCAGAAAATCGGGGGTTATCTGGTTCATCTCTTCGGAGTCGATGTTTCCTTCGCCGGGTTTCGGATTAAGTTTCTGGATTACATCAATCGTTGTGCGCAATGTTTCTTTAGAGAGATTCATTGTTTTTTGAATCGCATCAAATCTTCTGTTGGCAAAATCATCGAAATGTTCGGAGAGAATTTTTTCCGCGAGGTATGAATAATAAGGGTCGTAGGAAGAATTCCTGATCTGAACAAGAAGACATTCCTGAAGATTGCGCGTGCCGATCCCGACAGGTTCAAATAACTGTATCTGCTTTAATATTTTCTCTGCCTGCCCGAGCGTCACATCTATGTTTTCAAACATCTTCAGCTCGTTAACAATTTTTCCAAGCTCGGTTTTGAAATATCCGTCCTTGTCCAGACTTCCAATGATATTCTCGCCCAGAATGGTTTCTTCTTCGGTAAGATCGAGCATATGAAGCTGGTTGATCAGGTTTTCGCGCATTGTGCTTTTCTGGGGGGCAACCGGATGAATTTTCTCTTCATCGCGGCTTCTGTTCAAACGGTCGAATTCGTGCTCTGACTCTGTTTCATTCATGAAATCTTCAAGTTCGAACTCATCTTCTTTGCTGTCGTATTTTTCGTCCTCGTCGTCAGAGCTTAATGTGTCGTCGGAATCGTCATCCTTCTCCTGGTCAAGGTCAAATTCTTCGTCAAGAGATTCCTCAAGAATCGGATTGAGCTCAAGTTCTGTCTTGATGCGCTGTTCGAGGGCAAGCGTATTAAGCTGAAGCAGTTTTTGATATTGAATCTGTTGCGGCGACAGCTTCTGAGAGAGAGATAATTTATGTTGTAACGATAGCATAATTACGCTTTGACCGATTTTTTAGTTTTATCAAACCATTCTTTGCCGTAATTGCGTTCAAGTGAATCACGGCAGAAATCCAGAATTTTTATCTGAGTCGATTCGCCCTTGTCTAAGGCCGGCTGACATTCTTTATATTTTTCGAATCGTAAAACGTCGCCTCCGAATTTTGAAACGCGGATGGGAAATAGATGGCAGGAGACCGGTTTGATGAAATCAATTTTTCCATCCCTGAAAGCCCGCTCTATTCCGCACTTCGCAATATCACCGTCCCAAATTACGAAAACGCAGGCTCTGTTGTTTAAACTGCGGGTCATTAACTCTCCGTGCTTCTCAATCCAGAATCCATCTTTTTCAATAATCTGTACGTGCTCTTTTGGAAGATATTTAATAACAACCGGAAGAATTTTATCGATCTCTTTAATTTCGGATTCGGTAATAGGGGCGCCGAACTCGCTTTCCATCGTACAGCAGGCGCCTTTGCATTTCGACAGATCGCATGTGAAGTTAGTATCAACAATCTCTTTATTTACGAACACATCATCAATCTCAAGAAATTCAGGATTCATGTTTTTTTGCCCTGTGTGGTTCAAAGTGTTAAAATGCCGAATAATTTTTGCGAAAAGATACAAATTTTGTGCTATCAAAAAAAACCGGAAGGATTTTGAACATTGATTTACGATCTTAACAGGGAAAAATTTTCAGGGATATCGTTATGAACTTCAGAGATAAGGTTGTTTTAATTACCGGAGCATCCTCCGGAATCGGAAGATCGATTGCGCTCAATCTATCTAAAGAAAATTGCAAACTTATTCTTGTCGCACGAAGAGTTGAGCTGCTTGAAGAAATGCGGCGGGAATTACAGATCGATGAAGATAATCTGCTGATATTGAAATGCGACGTCGGCAAAAAAACGGAAGTTGCGGATGCTTATAAATCAATTAATGAAAAATTCGGAACCGTGGATGTTGCGATTTTGAATTCAGGCATCGGCCGCACTGTTACAGTAAAAAATTATGATTCCCGTTTTGCAGATGAAATATTCGGCGTCAATGTATTGGGAATTATCTACTGGGTTGAGCAGCTTCTTCCCGGTTTTGTAAGAGATAAAAAAGGAATAATTGCGGGGATCTTCTCTCTGGCGGATAACAGGGGCTTTTCCGGGAGCGGATTCTACTGCGCCAGCAAAGCCGCGGCCTCAATATATCTGGAGGGCCTGCGGGTTGAATTAAAGAATTATGGTATTAGAGTAATTACAATTAAACCGGGTTTTGTAAAAACTGCGATGACCGATGATAATAAATTTAAAATGCCGTTTCTGTTGCAGCCGGATGAGGCGGCCAGGATTATTATCGGGGGAATTAAAAAAGAAAAGAGAGTAATTCAATTCCCATGGCAGATGGTGTTCTTAAGCCGAATGGTTGGGATATTGCCCGGTGGTTTTTATGAATGGCTCGCCTCAAAGACAAAAACATAATATCGTTACTCATATTGCCCCCTGAGCGGATTCTATATCATGTTCCCGGTTACTCCTGTCTGTCAACGATGGGCGGCTGTTAACTTAAATAGAATTATAATGGAGTAATGCTTACCGCACATCCACCGCCTGCGGCAAGCTTTATCTCCAGAATATCTTTTGCCGTTACCTGCTTTGTGTAAATTTTATAAGCCATCGGATTCCTCTCCCAATGGGCATCACCGGCATCGGCGTAAATTGTCGCGTTGTACTTTTTGTCCTTATCCAGGAAAGAGAGATTAATGGCGGCGGTGCGGGACTGTTCATCCGATATTGCGCCGACAAACCAGCTCTCTTTTCCTTTGGCTTTTCTTGCAACCGTAATAAAGTCGCCCGGCTCGGCTTCAAGGTATTTCGAGTCATCCCAATCCACGGCAACATCTTTTATAAATTGAAACGCATCAGGAAATCTTTCATAATTTTCGGGAAGATCGGCCGCCATCTGAAGAGGCGA
>JBAYWA010000218.1:0-4088 GCA_041674325.1 Melioribacteraceae bacterium
CTATGTTGCCTGCGGCAGTTGCGCGGTTTCTTATCGGCAGCGAGCCGAACAATTTTAAATCATTCTGAAGATCCGGGAAATATTTTCTGATTACCGGGGATTCCAAAATTTGCTGAATAGTGGCGCCGGCACCGATTTTAATTTTATTTTTACTAGATAAAATCTCGGCGGGAATATTTCTGTCCGATAAAAAATCAGCATCAGACTGAATGAGCTCTTCCCAGTTCTGCACATAGAGATCCGTACCGCCGCCAACAAAATACTTGCTGCTATTAATTTTCGCTTTTGCTTGCCTGATATTAATGAGCTGCTTTCCGACAGATTTGAAATAAGCGGGGATAAAATTTGCATCGATCAATTTATCTATATGTTCTTTTTTCGGATCGCATTGATTGAATTTTTCAAGGGATTTTTCAATGGCCCGCTCAATTCCCGCATAACCGGTACACCTGCAGATATTTCCTCCCAGAGCCTCTATAGCATCAGCGAGGTTGGGACATCTGCTATTAAGAAGATAACCCGTAATAGAGACAACAAATCCGGGAGTACAAAATCCGCATTGAGTTCCCCCTTCTTCAATGATCGCGGTTTGAACCGGAGATAATTCACTCTGGCCTAAAAACTCAACCGTGACCAAATGTTTGCCGTGAACATCCCGGATGGGCACCAGGCAGGAATTTACCGGTTTGTAACGAACGGATCCGCGGATCAGTTCTCCAATCAGAACCGTGCATGCACCGCAATCCCCTTCTCGGCATCCTTCCTTTGTTCCGGTTAATTTTTTTTCTTTTCGGATGAAATCCAGCAGAACTGAGGCGGGCGGGAAATCAGTATTAATCAGCTCATTATTGAAAATGAATTGTATCATCTCTTAATCAGTTGATTTTTCAACTGCGGTAATGCTTCTGTCTCAATAGTTTTCACAATAGAACTCAATTACTCATAAAAAAATTAACACTTTGAAATGCCGAAATCAAAAACTTAATTAGGAGAGTAAATAATTGCGGATTTGATGAATCGAGAAATCTGGAAAAGGAACCTGATTGCACTTGGAATCAGCCAGTTTATATACCGTGCGGGCAGCCGCAGTCTGATCCCCTTTCTCCCACTTTTTATTCATGACCTGGGGAAAACCAGTTTTGAGAACACGGCCATCTGGAGCGGATGGATCTTCGCGGCCCCCTTCATAGTCTCATTTTTTACAACTCCTTTGTGGGGCGCTTTCGGCGACAGATACGGAAGAAAACTGATGACTTTAATTTCGGTATTCGGTTTCGCGGCATCGCAAATACTTATGGGTTTATCGGGCAGTCTGGTTTTTCTTCTCTTATCAGCCTCGCTTCAGGAAGCAATGGGAGGTTTTTATCCCGCCGCAATTTCTCTCACCGCCTCAAATACTCCGAAAGAAAAAAACGCGTACGCACTTGGAATCATCCAGTTTGCCAATAGCTCCGGGAATGTCGCCGGACCCCTTATTGGAGGGATTTTGGCGGACCTGCTCGGATACAGAGAAGTATTTTATCTTGTCGGAATTTCAGCATGTCTGTCCGGAATTATTGTCTTCATCTTTGTGGATGAGAAAAATTTTTCCTCCGGAGAAAAATCGTATCATTCCATATTCAGCAATCTGAAACATCTCATCGGCAGCCGGGCTCTCCTTTCGTGCGGATTATTTTTATTGATTTATTCACTCAGCGTTTCACTGCTCCGTCCTACATTTTCTCTTTTCATCCAATCGCATAATTTTACGCAACAGACTTCTACTCTGACTGGAATCCTGCTGGGTATTTACGGCGGATCTTCCGCGATCGCATCCGGGCTGTTCGGTAGAATTGCCAGAGGTTTCCGCCTCGATAAATTTTTCATTTACACAATTTTAGTTGTTTCTGCCTCTTCAATTGCAATCGCCTATTCTTCTTCACTCCTGAGCCTGTCAATCTTTTTGGCTATCTCCGGATTTGGTCTTGGGATAATTTTACCTCTGATCTATACGCTTCTTGCCAGCAACACTGATAATGAACGGAAAGCCGGAGTATTCGGCATCGGGTCAAGCTTTCTTACGGGAGGTAATCTCGCCGGATCGGCAATATCGGGAATTATTGTGATGCAATTAGGAGCCGGCGTCCCCTTCGTGGTATCCGGAATACTCTTTCTATTTGTGGTCCCAATTTCTATGTTGGGATTAAAGACGGGTTTTGCTAAGAATTAAACTAATTTTCATTTAACAGGGGCCGGATAGATGAAACCATTTTTTATTCCTGCAATTCTAATATTACTTCTTTTTTTTTCTTCTGCGGCTGCGCAATGTGATACGTTGAATTTCCCTCTGCTGGTAATTACGCTCACAGACAAAACTGAATATGCCGGGAGAATCGAATCCTCCGAATCAAAATTTCTAAATTTCATCACTCGCGAAAATCAGAAGATCAAAATCCTTAAAAGCCGGATAAAAGATGTTGTAAGCTACGAAGACTCGGATCTGGCGCGGCGTGAGAAAGAGGCAATCAGGATGAAGACAGAAAAACGAGATACTGTTCTTCTGCCCGAATATACCGATGCCGGTCTGAACCGGATGATAATTTTTCCCACTGCAAGACCACTAAAACCATGGCAGGGTTATGTTCAGCTTAATGAGCTCTTCTTTCCGTTCGCCGCGGTAGGCATAGGGACTTTTCTGACTGTCGGCGGAGGAATCTCTATACTTCCATCACTTCAAAAGCAGCTTGTATATTTATCCCCTAAGATCACACCCCTGCATTCGGATAATCTTGCGCTCGCCGCGGGAGTTTTCTACATGACTTCAACAGATTTCAATAGAGCCGGATTTAATGATGGCGTTGGTATTCTCTATAGTATGACCACTCTGGGAGATAAAGAAAAAAATATTTCTGTGGGATTGGGCTGGGGATTCTCGGGTGAACATTACAGCGACAAACCGGTTTTAATTTTGGGAGGCGATATTAAAATTGGAAGAAGCCTTAAACTGATAGCTGAAACCTGGACTCCAATCGGTTCAAAATTTATGCTGGGGATGATCGGATTCAGGGTTATTGGAAAACATATTACCGGGGATGCTGCCTTAATCAGCGCGTTCGCGCCGGATTCCAATGCGGGCTTAATTCCCTGGTTCAGCCTGACTTACAATTTCGGATACGAATGAATTATGCGTAGTAAATCCCGATTCAATCCGGAGGAATAAATCTCTGGTGAAGTTTTCTCTCACTTTAGCTATATTTTCTACTGTAAATATGGTTTACATGCTTCCATGCAGGTATATCAAGACATATTAAAATATCTCTCCGTATCTTTCCTTCCGCTTAGGCAAATTCGAAATTATTATAAATTGCTTTGGAGCGAATGATGAAAACAAAATTATTTTTTTTCGTTTCATTCTTATTTCTGACAAATCTTGCGGCTCAGCAGGAAAGCATCGACTTTTCCGACCCCGAAGAGGTTGCCGGAAAATTTCTGGAACTTTATTTCAAGGGTGACTGGTTCGGCGCTTGTAAATTGTGCGCGTCCGAAGGGAGCGAGGATCAGGTCTCCTTTATGATTAGAAAAATGGATGAACAGGATAACATTACGGATGATTCGAAATGTTCTTTTACACTGGACAAATTCGAACCCGCGAAAGATAACCTCTCAGGCAAATATTATTATACAAAATCCTGCCCGGATTTTGAGAAGCCGAAAAAAAATCATATTACTCTGAAGAAAGTCGGCGACAAATGGCTCGTGGAGTATATCTACCGGAGAGATAAATTCCTCTGATAATTAATATGCCCGATTTGCCTGATCGCATAATTCGGATTAATACCTGCCGAAAATTCGGGTGAAATTTCGGAAGTTGTTCCGGATAAATTTCGCGACAGGACAAAATCTGGTATTGCTGGAAATAATTGTTCTCTTTTTAAAATACTTAAACCGGCGGGATAAAATTGACTAGTAAAAAAAGACGATTCACATTCGAACATAAAAATGAGCCGCTGCTGCCGAAAAAACTTTTCTTCCGGCGGGCAATCGATCATCTCTTCCTTGGTATTTCTGTGATTGTTCTTTCACTTCTGATCGGAATCCTGGGATATCAC
>JBAYWA010000219.1:0-4085 GCA_041674325.1 Melioribacteraceae bacterium
CAACAAGCCTGTCCTCCCATATTTTTCCTGTTGATTTGCCGCGGACAATCAAAAGTGCGGCTGATTGTTTCCCTCGGATATCCCCACCTTCTCGTTCCGCGGCTTCCAGTGCGGTGAGCATTCTTTCGGCTAGCGGACCCTTGGAATCGGTGAATGCTTTTGCCATCGCCGGCCAGATCCGGTCGTTGGACATCAAATTCGCCTGCACGGAAAAACCATTGGCGGCAATATTGCCGGCGGGCTGAATGCACAATTTACCCGTGTAAGAAGCGGCTCTTCCTTTGGTATCGAGTATAGCTAGCTGTCGGAATTCTCTCCCTTCATCCGCCTTAAGCAGTTCATCAAGGGCTTCCTTCGGAGATTTCCCTTTTTTAAGGAGAGCCAGCCCTTCAGGTCCGAATGCGGGATTGACGAATGACTGCGTGGCAACCACGCCAACACCCGCCTCTCCCCAGGTCACCGATGTTCCAACCGAGAACCAGTGAGATTGAACCGCTACTCCCATATCTCCCGTAACTTCATCTATTGCGACTATTGAATATGTGTGAGCTAAAGGGGAGTCGGCTTTGTACATCTGTGCATTTAAAACTGAGAAATGCGGAGCTAAAACCGCAATTAGTATTACGATAATTAGTTTAAAATATTTTTCCGATCTCATCTATTCTCCGGTAAAGTTTGGATACAAATTAAAAATTATCGGCTTCAAGTTACAGCGGTTTTTATTCCATTGGCAGGTTCCATTTGCTTTCTAAAGGCTTTGCGCTTATTTTCACGACCCATAAATAAAACTAAATTAATTATAGGAGTAGAGATGAAGCTGATGAAATTTTTTATGATAATAATGCTTACCATTTCAATTGCCACCGCGCAATCGAAAAAGCCGGCCAAGGCTAAAACCGCACCGGGAATCACACTTAAAACCGAGGGAGATTCTATAAGCTATGCGATAGGTCAGAATATCTACGGTAATCTGAAAGATCCGCTTTACCAGCTGAACATAGATGTAATGATCGAATCACTCAGAGATGCATCCAAATCGAAATCGATACTGACTCAGGAAGATATAATGAAAGTGTTGATGGTGCTTAATACAAAAATGCAGGCGAAACAGGCCGAGATGCAGCAGGCTGAAGAAGCGAAAAAAAGAGAAGAGATGGCGCCGCTCATAGAAAAAAACAGACTGGCAGGAGGATCATTCCTCGCCGCTAATAAGGTAAAAGAGGGAGTTCTGACGACTGAAAGCGGACTCCAGTATAAAGTCATTACAAAAGGGACCGGCACCGTTACCCCGAAAGCGACTGATAAAGTGAAAGTGCATTATAAAGGTACGTTAATTGACAGAACGGAATTCGACAGCTCTTATAAGAGAAACGAACCGGCTGAATTCCCCCTCAATCAGGTAATTAAAGGATGGACAGAAGGTCTGCAGCTCATGCATACAGGCGATAAATTTGAATTTTTTATCCCTTATGAACTGGCATACGGAGAAATGGGACGCGGTGAAAAAATTCCTCCCGCATCTGTACTGATTTTTGAAGTTGAATTGCTGGAAATAATGTAATAGCGGATTTAAATTTGCGGCCGGCGGTCTTTAAATAAAGGATCACCGGCCGCAAAAATTGTACTATCCTTCGGCAGGGGGCTCTATAACCGAATCTTCATTCTCTGAAACAGCTTCTTCCTTCGCGGTCTCAAAAACAAAATCAGTCCTGACTTTTACAACCACCTTTTTTACTTCCCTGGGAATATTTATTGCCAGCTGAGGCATATGAATATCTGTCGGGAAAAATAAAACAAACTGCCCCTCTTCAGCGGTAATAAAATTTCCTTCCCCTTTGTACAATACTATATCGTTATTGGGGTGGTATCTCTGAAGCACAATAACTTTTTTGGCATCAGTGTATCCCATCTTCTCCTTTCCGGAAACGATGTATTGAATATCGATATATTTTTTATGCGATTCCCATTTCGAGGAACTTAACGGCCTTGTGCTGTACTCCTGAACCAGCGCAAATATATTCTCCCCGTCTATCTCATACGTTCCCGGTGCGATATTGGCAAAATCTGTTTGTGCAAGGTACTGAAGCGCTTTTGCAATCCTGTCGCTTAATGGGAAATACAGATGCGCGTTTTTAAGCTGATCAAAAATCATATTCCCTCAATTTTTTAATGTAAGAAAAATTTACCGGGCAGCCGAATTATAAACGGAACATCGCCCCGACCATAATAATGTAATAATCATTACTCAGATCGGAAAGATTAGTATTATTGTTCAGATCAAGATTCAGGAAGACATACCGGATGTCGCCTGTTAATACAAGACTTCCCAGAGGCACTTCAACGCCGGCTCCTATGTGATATCCAATGTCGGTTGTGGTATTCGAGGGAATTCCCGAAAGCGCACCTGAATACTCGATTTTGGTATTATACCAGCCGATGCCTCCTTCTGCATGAACAACCGGCAGCAGATTTAACATTGCGGTCAGCATAACCGGGTAACTGGTGGTTTTAATATCTCCGCCGGCAAATTCCTCGCTCTTGTAATAGATAGATCCTTCTCCCTTCAGACCAAGCAGATTTATTCTTAACGCCATACCGGGCATTATGGTGGTCTTGTCTGAATCTTTGGATTTGATGAAGCCTACCTGCGGGCCGACAGCAATGTCCTGTGCTTTAACCGCGGTAAAAGTGATAAAAGTTAGGATGATAATGCTTAAAATCTTTTTCATAATGGTTCCTTTCGTTATTCTTAATGCAACATAAAAAAAATTATTCGATAACTTCAAATTTTATATTAGATGGATACTTTGCCGAAAAATAAATTTTATGAAGAGCCTTCTTAAAGTCCTCCTCTTTGGCATTATATATATCTACGTATGTCTGCGGATTGCGGTCGAAAAACGGGAAAAAACTGCTCTGAATCTGAACCATTATTCTATGCCCTTTCAAAAAAGTATGATCGATATCGTTCAGATTGACTTTTATTCCGGTAATCTGGTCGGGTCTGAATGGTTCGGGCTTCTCGTAACTGTTGCGGTATTTGCCTCTCAGGATTTCAAATCTTATTAGACGCTGGTATCCGCCCATCTCGATACCGTTCGGATTTTTCTCCGGATTTTTTTCGCCGTCAGGATAAACATCAATTACTTTTACAATCCAGTCGGCGTCTGTCCCCGTGGTTGAGACAAACAGATTGGCAAGTATCGGACCTGCGATTGTAACATCATTTCCAAGAATCTCGGTCTCGTACGAAAGTACATCGGGTCGAGCGGATGCGAATCTCTGATCCTCGGACATATATGTTCTTAAGTATAGCTGCTGAGCGTCATAAAATTTCGAAGTGTAAGGAACAGGTTTTGCCGGATCGCTAAGATATTCATCAAATTGACCATCTTTATCAACCGGTTCTTCCCAGCTCAATTTATTGCCGGGTGCCAAATAGAGTGCTTTTGACTCGCCCTTCTTCGGCGGCCACTCATCGTGCGAAACCCATACATTAGAACCCGTTCTGAATGTTACGGCTTCGGGTAAATTTAATTCTCCAATTCCCTTAAGATAGTAGTTGAAAAAAGGGGTCAGCAGATTATTATTATAGTAGTCGCTTGTGTTTTCTCCCAGATCAAAATCGCCGAAAAATGAGCCGTCGCTTCTTGCCCAACCGCCGTGACTCCAGGGCCCCATTACAAGGTGAGTCTTGTTATCCTGATTTTTTCCTTCGATAGAAGAATAAATTTTAAGCGGTCCGTACAGATCTTCCGAATCGTACCATCCGCCTACTATTAATGCTGCCGGTTTAACATATTTAAAATGGGGCAGATTATTCCTTGACTGCCAGAAATAATCGTAATCGCCGTGCTCTGTCATGGCCTTCCAGAAAGGAAGCTTGCCGCTAAAATATTTTTTGTTGGCATTTGAAAGTGAACCGAGTTTTAAAAAGAAATTGTACATATCTGGCGAATCATATTTTGGTCCCGGCTTCCATTGAGTAGTTAGCGAATCACGCTGCTGATCAAACCCTTTGAAAAAATTGAAGGACATGGAGAGAGTAAGCGCGCCGTGATGATGCATATCGTCCCCAATGAACC
>JBAYWA010000220.1:0-4052 GCA_041674325.1 Melioribacteraceae bacterium
GAAGTTCTGAACGGAGCCGAGTATAAACCCTCCGGCGTATGTTCGCACCAGGCGTGGAGCGAGACTATGGTGCTTCAGCCGGTTATAGAAGGACTGCTCGGAATTGAAACGGATGCTCTAAAATACAGTTTGAATCTCTCTCCGCAGATCCCGGCAGACTGGAATACATTAAAAGTCGAGCGGATTAAATTGGGAGAGACATCCGTAAATATTGAAATGAACCGGCTAAACGGAAAAACAATTTTTAATTTCTCAACTAATTCTGTCAAACCGGTTAATGTGAATTTCAGCCCGGCTTTCGCTCTGAATACCGGATTCGGTTCGATAAAGATTAACGGAAAGCTGGTAACGGCAAGTCAGGCAAACAATTCCTCTGCGAATCTCTCATTTGTATTAAATAAATCGGCGATTGTCGAAATCGTTCATTCAAACGGGATATCCGTCCTGCCTCATATCGAATCTCCTAGACCGAACGATGTTTCAAAAGGATTCAGAATATTGCACGATAAGATAGAGGGGAATGATTATATTGTTGAAGTTCAGGGAATCAGCGGAAGTAAAAACGAAATGAAAATATATTCTTCGAGTAATATATCCGGCGTGGAAAACGGAATATTAATTTCCTCTGACGGACCGGTTTATACAATCGGAGTGGAATTTGAGAAGAGTCAATCGAAGTATTTTAACAAAAATATAAAAATTAAAATCGGATTCTGACGGGACAGAGTCGTTGGCGAAATTCTGCCCCATCCATGTCACCCGTCTGCCGGCAGGCAGGTCTGCGTGCAATTAGGAGTTCATTATGAAAAACATGCTGCTCTTTCTATTACTATGCTCATCATTATTCGCACAGCAAAAAAATATTCTTCCTTACCAGAACACGGAATTGCCGGCGGAAGCGCGCGCGGACGATCTTATATCCCGCATGACACTGCAGGAAAAAATTTCACAGATGATATATAACGCGCCGGCAATTGAACGCCTTGGAATACCGGAATATAACTGGTGGAATGAATGTCTTCACGGCGTGGCGCGCAATGGCCTGGCAACGGTATTCCCGCAGGCAATCGGACTTGCTGCGATGTGGGATAAAGAATTCATTTTTAAAGTGGCGTCAGCCATCTCAGATGAAGCCCGTGCAAAATATAATGACTCTGTAAAGAAGGGGAGAAGAGGAATATACCAGGGACTGACTTTCTGGTCCCCAAATATTAATATTTTCAGAGATCCCAGATGGGGACGCGGAATGGAAACATACGGCGAGGATCCGTACCTCACTGGACAAACCGCCGTTCAATTCATAAAAGGACTGCAGGGGAATGATCCGAATTATTTTAAAGTGGTTGCGACCGTAAAACACTTTGCTGTTCACAGCGGACCGGAGCCGGACCGCCATTCATTCAATGCGGAAGTAAGCGAATACGATCTGCGCGAAACTTATCTTCCGGCGTTTAAGATTAGCATACAGGATGCTCGCGTTCAATCGATAATGTGCGCGTATAACAGTCTTAGAGGAACAGCGTGCTGCGGCAACGATCCGCTTCTCGATAAGATTCTCCGCGGCGAATGGGGATTTAAGGGATATGTTGTTTCCGACTGCTGGGCAATTTCCGACATTTATCAGTTTCATAAACAGACTAACGACGCATCGGAAGCCTCGGCTCTATCTGTTAAAGCCGGGACCGATCTTGAATGCGGAAATTCATATCCGGCTCTCAATGATGCGTTTCGAAAAGGATTAATAAAAGAAGTTGAAATTAATATCTCTCTGAAAAGACTGATGGAAGCCCGGTTCAGACTTGGAATGTTCGATCCGCCGGAAATGGTTCCCTATTCAAAACTGAAAATCGTGATGGTCGATTCAAAAGAAAACAAAAAACTGGCGATTGAGTCGGCTAAAAAATCAATTGTCCTTCTTAAAAATGAAGGAAACCCTCTTCCGTTGAAAAAAAATATAAGGAGAATCGCTGTAATAGGCCCAAATGCAAACGATGAAGAGGTTCTTCTGGGAAATTATAACGGAACACCCTCCGATCCGGTTACTCCTCTCCGGGGAATGATAAGAAAAGCCGGCAAAGATTCCGAAATTATATTTGAACGCGGATGCGATATCTCGGCCGGACTCCCGTATCTTGAAGTTATTCAGGAAAATTTCCTTTTCACATCCCCGGATAAAAAGAAAAACGGACTCATTGCAGAATACTTTGATAATACTGAATGGAAAGGAGAACCATATAGAACGGGTGTTGATAAAAAAATAGATTTCAAATGGCTTCGGGAGGCAGATGACAATATTTACAAGGGAAACCGGAGCATACGGTGGAGCGGATATATCGCGCCGGCAAAATCGGGAATCTATCAGATCGGCGGTTACGGCTTTAACGGATTCAATATATATCTGGACGATTCGTTGTGTGTAAAATTTAACGGCGAACACCATCCCAATAAAACATATAAAGAAGCAAGGCTTGAGTCGGGCAGATTATATAAAATCAGAATAGAATTTTTTGCTTATACAAGATATGCGCAGATGCAGCTTCTCTGGTCGGTGCCCGATGATAACTCGGAAGAACGTGCGCTTGAAGCTGTGAAAAAAAGTGATGTGGCGGTTTTGTTTATGGGACTTTCGCCCCGGCTCGAAGGAGAGGAGCTGAATATCGACGTGAAAGGATTTAAAGGCGGCGACAGGACTACACTCGATCTTCCGGAGATTCAGGAAAATTTGCTGAAAAAAATTCACGCTGTCGGAAAGCCGGTTATACTTGTATTAATTAACGGAAGCGCTCTTTCCATTAACTGGGCGGATGAAAATATTCCGGCAATAGTTGAAGCATGGTACGGCGGGCAGGCTGCCGGAGACGCTATTGCGGACGTTCTCTTCGGAGATTATAATCCAGCGGGGAGACTGCCGGTAACTTTTTACAAATCGGTAGATCAGCTTCCTGATTTTAAAGATTATAATATGAGGAGCGGAAATTATACTTACGTTAACGGGAATGCCTCAATGTCCGCGCAAAATGGCGCCAAAGGACGGACATACAGATATTTCGAGGGGGATGTTTTATACCCGTTCGGATACGGACTGAGTTATACTACTTTTCAATACGGCAATCTTCGGCTAAGCAAAGAAAAAATATGTGCGGGCGACTCTGTTAAATTATCTGTCGATGTGAAGAATACTGGAAAATTATCCGGCGAGGAAGTTGTACAATTATATAATCTTGGAAATATTTTTAATTCATCGGGCGCAATTAAAACTCTAAAAGGATTTAAACGCATCTACCTTAAACCGGGTCAGATAAAAACAGTGAATTTTATTGTCAATTCCAATACATTGGAAGAGTTCAGAGAAAAAGAATCTTCTGTTGAGAAGGGAGAATACCGTTTGATGGTTGGCCCGTCTTCAGAAAATTCCAATTGCAAAGAGATTAAATTAATAGTCGAATAAAATTAAAGTGATAGATTTATCCGTGCAGATCCGCGTGATCTGTGTAATCCGCGTTCTATCAGGAGGCAATGTGAAGAATATTTTAATCTTTTTTTTTATAGCACTACCGGTTTTAGGCCAGACTCTTACTGTTGCAGATAAGTATCTAACTTTCAACGCAAGGCAGAATGATCCTCTCTACACGACTTACACTGCGGCTATTGAACGCTCCAGATTGTACGGCGACAAGGGATATAAGATGGACTACTATTCGGAACATTCACCGGTCACATATTCAGGCGACCAGGCGGGAAGATTTTATAATATATGGAAAGTAGATCAGGTGGTGATAATTAATACCGGCGAGTTCTATGAAAAGCCGGTTATAACCTCCTCATTCCCTGATATGGCAATAATGGAGTATTCCCCGTTCAAGGGGATAAAAGTTCAGGAAACATTTTTTGTCTATAGTTCCTCTGTAGCGCTGGTTAATCTGCAGATCAGAAACACGGATAAAATTAATCACAACATTGAATTGTATCCGATTCTCGAACTAGGCAACGACTCGCTAATGATTAATGATTTCGATAAGGAGCATAATGGATACATCACCGAACACCGCGAA
>JBAYWA010000221.1:0-4048 GCA_041674325.1 Melioribacteraceae bacterium
AACTGTAACTTTTCCGTAATAAAAAATGAAATGGACCAGTATTGCGGAAGCGGATGAAAGTATGGCCACATATTTATTAGTATACTTTAAAAACATTCCGAATAAGATTGGGACAAATGCGGCCGAGAAGTAAGCATAAACTCCGTTCTGCGCAAAAATTCCTACACTAAGTTTCGGATTAACCAGCTGATCATACGAGATCAGAATTGAGATCAGGCCCAATGCGATGATAACAATCCTGTTTATTGTTATATAGACTTTCCCGCCGTTCTCTTCACTATTTCTGATATGTTTCCCAAAAAGGGGTTTCAGTATGTCTGTTGTGATTGTTGTTGAAACGGATTGAATTAATCCTTCCAGAGTTGATATACCGGCGGAAATTAATCCCATCACAACTATCAAACCCACGAACCACGAGAATTTTTTAACTACATAAGCCGATATCACGCCGTCAAGTTTTAAGGGAATTCCGCCTATCGTAAGATCCGGAAATGTGATGCGCGCCCATAATCCGGTTATGACAACAAGGAAGAAGATGAGTTGAATAATTATTCCGGTGACCAGGTAACGGTTAACATCTTTATCTGTCTTAAGAAGAAGCGATTTTGTAATAATGTGGGGCTGACAGATTATAGCAACACCGATGATTATCTGCGACATAAAGATTTCAAAATAATCCCTGAAGAGAAAGCTGCTTTCGTTGGTAGTCTGAACAAGCTTAGGATCTATAGAACTGAGTTTTTCAACCAGTCCGCTAAATCCTCCGCTCAGATGTTCCGCCCCCGAACCTAGCATTATGAACGCCACCACCAGCATTATAAGCGCCTGTACAGTATTTGTATAGACCATGGAATTGGCGCCGCCGAACATCATATATCCGAAAATGAAGACTACAATTCCAATCAATACATTTATTTCTGATACATTAAGCGTTTTAGAGAGAACTTTGGTAAGCCCTACGATAATAAGAACAATAAAAGTTATTAGCAGAAGAGATAAGAAAGCGAAGAAGAGTGAATATCCTTTGCTGTTGTAACGCGTTCCCATCCATTGCGCCATTGAAAGGGCTTTGACACTCATTCCGTGTTTCCTGAACCCTTTTGTTAAAACTATAAGTGAGACCAGGGAAGCGACTGGAAGGACAAATCCGAATGAGATAACCGCGCTGAATCCGTAGAATGCTATAAAGCCGGGATTAATGATAAATGTAGCGGCGCTTGTCATAGATGCCGCAAGTGCAAGACCGACGGCTACCGGCGAGAATGCGAAACTTCCAACCGCGTAATCATTCATACTTTTTGTTTTACGCGCGCCTCTAATTACAAAAAACAATATCACTGCCGCATAAAGTATTATTAAAATCCACCCGGCAATAATCAGTTCATTTGAGGAAGTATTTGTCATATCCCGCTCAGCTATTATCCCATTTAAAAATTGCGCTCGCGAACGCGAGCCCTCCGCCCGATCCCATGAACACGATGAGATCATCTTTCTTCAATAATCCTTTATTATTAGCATCGTCAAGAGCCATCGGAATGCATGCCGATCCGGTGTATCCGTAATATTCCATTATTGTATGAGCCCTGTCGCGCGGGACATTCAGATTATCCAGCGTCTCGTTGATGCTGTTGATGTTAAGCTGCGTAAAGAAATATTTCCGGACCTGATTTGGCTCTACATTTATTCCATTTGTCAATTCTTTGATCATCCGGGTCCAGGTAACCGGATTGATCTCTTTCGGAAATTTTTTAGTGAATTTGAGGAGATGGTCCTTATCGGCAACCACTTTTTGAGTAACGGGTTGAAATGTGCCGCCGGCATATATTCCCATCCAATCGTGATATTGACCTTCCGTATAAAGTTCGCTGATCAGATATCCCGTTCCGTATTTTTCCGTCGCCGAGACAATGACAGCTCCCGCGCCATCCGCAAACAATGTCACCGTTTTTTTATCGTTCATATTCAGATATTTACTCATAGCATAGGCGCCGACCACAAGAATATTATTATACTTTTCGTCAGCCCGGATATATTTTGAAGCCACATCAAGAGCTGTCACAAAACCGGCGCACGCTGTATTGATATCAAACGTACCTGCTTTTTTTGCGCCGAGTTTATACTGAACAACGGAGGCCGTTGACGGTGAGATATATTCGGGCGTATCGGTGGCGATAATTATCAGATCCAGATCCTCGGCTTTTAATCCGGCATTGCTCAATGCCCTGTTCGCGGCTTCAACGCACAAAAAGCTTGTAGATTCATTCTCATTACACCAGCGCCGCTCGCGAATGTTTAAATTTTCGACTAACCAGGTATCAACATCTTCGCCAAGCAGCTCGTTAAAATATTTATTTGTCACCACACGGTCCGGCGCAAATGCTCCGGTAGATTTTATATAAGCGTTTCTCATTTTACTTTTAATTTCCCGTATTCATTATTTTTTATTCTTTTAGTCATGAGAATCCTCTTCTTCCAAATATTTAGGTAATCACTCCGCCGTCCACGCTAAGGGTAGTTCCGTTAATGAAAGAAGCTTCTTCGCTTGCCAGGAAGCAGTAAGCGTTGGCAATGTCTTCCGGCTTTCCGAGCCGTCCGAGCGGGGTTTTATCTTTCATCATTGTTACTACCTTCTCGGGCATTGATGCAACCATTTCCGTGGCTATAAATCCCGGCGCTATCGCATTGACATTGATGCCTTTACGCCCGAGCTCACGGGCCCAGACTTTTGTCATTCCTATCACCCCGGCTTTTGTAGCTACATAGTTAGTCTGGCCGAAATTTCCATACAGGCCTACAACAGATGTAGCGTTGATAATTTTTCCATACTGTTTTTCGATCATGAAAGGCGCTACGACTTTTGTGCAGTTGAAAACACCCGTTAAGTTAACATCGATAACCTGCTGCCATTGTTCCGGAGTCATTTTAATCAGCTGTCCGTCCCGCAAAATTCCGGCGTTATTTACAAGAATATCTATTCTCCCGTAATCGCCGATTATTTTTGCAACTGCTTGTTCAACCTCTTCATATTTTGCCACATTTACTTTCATGAATTTGGAGTTAACGCCGTCCGCTGTCAGAGAATCGGCAAATTGATTGCCTTTAGATTCATCAAGGTCCCATATCACTACGGTTGCGCCTTCATCAGCGAATTTCCGGACTGTCGCCTTACCGATTCCCTGGGCGCCTCCTGTAACCACTGCAATTTTATTTTCAAGCCGTTTCATTTTACTCTCCAGTTATGAACGTTTCAAATTTTTCAAACGATAATACCGTTAAAAATAAGCATGTCTCTTATCTGCTTATTCTCTTCTACCTGTAAAGTTTATTTCTTTCTTTTGCCCATTCTTTCAGAAAATTTTCGTGATGCTTTTCCATTATCTCGTAAAATTTTTCCATCTCGGTCAAACGCATTTTAAGCATTTCGAGATTGCTGTTTTTCTCTCTGCTTGCCACACTCTTCAGCTGCTTTGCCAGACGCGTGTTGCTTTTCACCAATTCTAAATTATTACGGTAGGCGTTTTCAAAAATTTCCGGATTAATTTCGTAAAAATCCTTTCTGCTCGTCGGCTGCCAGACGCGTCTAATCAGATTTCTATCGCGGAGACGGCGCATGATCTGGCTTACAGGGCCTTTGCTTCTGTGGAGTGATTTGGCGATCTCTTCCAGAGAGATCGGCTCGGATGAATGTATCAAAAGGGCAACTATATGACCCATCAGTTTGCTTAAACCGAATGCGCGGTATGCGACACCGAAATTTTTAATTACTTCATGTTTTATCTTTTCTTCGAATTTCATAATTACTCGTAACGCTTTACAATTACCGCCGAGGCTTCCCCGCCGCCAATGCAAAGCGAGGCAAGGCCGAATTTTGAATTTCTTCTTTTCATTTCATAGAGAAGTGTTGTCATAATTCTCGCGCCGCTGGCGCCTATCGGATGGCCTAATGCTATTGCACCGCCGTTCACATTAACCTTCTCGGTGGATAATCCCAATAATTTGCTCACTGCCAATGAAACTACCGCAAATGCCTCATTAATTTCGAAAAGGT
>JBAYWA010000222.1:0-4046 GCA_041674325.1 Melioribacteraceae bacterium
AGTCTGTAGGCAATTGTAAAAATATTCGTCAGATTTATTTCACAGAGATCGAGGAAAGCTCTTTTTCTCCCCTCTTTAGCCCGCTCGATCAGATAACGAACATAATTTGTGTTTTCGATATTCAAATTCAAGCCATCATCAATTAACAACCATTATTCTGATACCATTATTATCGACACGCGCAGTTACCCGTATAACCGAAGTGCCGTTTCTTCCAGTATATTTCCCGTTACACCTTAGACTTATTCTGGATGCTCTAACATTCGCGGTGAAATTTCCGATTTCGGTATTTCTCAATTTTGGGGGAATGCGCCATCCGGTATAGCTCCCGCCGCCGCCGCCGGCAGCTTCTTCTTTTTTATAATATGTCTGGGCCATAATTCCCAGGTCATACATTCCGGCAATTATCTGATCTCGGTTTGATGATTCGGAATAGGCGCGCAGAATGGATGTTCCGGCAAGAATCATCAGACCGACCACAATAACACCAAGCACTATCAGTAATAATTGTTGTGAACCCATATTGTAATCTAGAGGTTAAATATTCAGTGTCAGTGGATAAGAGTAATCAAAAATCTATTCTTTGAGACTTATGATATTAATAATATAATTCTGCTTCAAGTAAAATTATCAATTTTGCCCCTTTCCGGGTATGCGTTCTGATCTAATAAATTGACTTAATCGTCCCGCCTTGTTACGTTGTTGATGATAGTAATAATCTTATTGATCTATACACACAGGACATCACAGAATTAAGAGGGACTCGGTTCATGTTAAAAAGGGAAAAGGATTTTAAGTATTCGGAGCTTCCGGAACCCCACAAGGAAAGGACAAGACAAATTTTAAAAGCTCATCCCGAAGTCAGAAATTTAATTTCACGTAATCGGGCAAGCTTTTATCTTATCCTCGGAATCAGCGCGCTTCAGGTAGCGATTGGAATTCTGCTTTCAACGCAGTCATGGTGGCTGGCTTTGATTGCAGCTTGGTCTATCGGCGCTTTTGCAAATCACACTTTATTTGTTCTGATTCACGAGTGCTCTCACAACCTGATTTTTAAAAACAGGGCGGCAAACAGGATTGCAAGCATACTATGCGATCTGCCGATGAGTATACCAACCGCAATCTCATTCAGAAGTTATCATCTGAAGCATCATTCGTTCCAGGGAAATTATTATTTAGACGCAGACCTTTCGAGCAGATGGGAAGCGAAACTGATAGGCTCCAATTTTATTGGAAAAACATTATGGTTTCTCTTCTTCCCTCTTTTTCAGGCACTGCGCCCCCCGCGCCTGAAGGGAATACAGTTTATGAACGGATGGACAATCGTTAACTGGATTGTTGTCTTCGGCTTCGATATACTAATAGTATATCTGTTCGGCTGGATACCCTTTTTGTATTTTGCGGCGTCCCTCTTTTTCTCTGTCGGCTTGCATCCTTTGGGGGCGCGCTGGATACAGGAGCACTATCTTACCTATCCGCCGCAAGAGACTTACAGTTATTACGGACCATTAAATATACTGGCGCTAAATGTCGGGTTTCATAATGAGCACCACGATTTTCCTTCTATCCCGTGGAACAATTTGCCGGCGGTAAAAAAGACCGCGCCCGAATTCTATAATAATCTCGTATGGCACCGATCGTGGACAAAATTGCTTCTGAAATTTATCTTTGATTCGAATCTGTCTCTCTTTTCAAGAATGGTAAGAAGTGAAAAAGAGGAGCCGGTGCCGGCTAAATAATTTCATCTCGTAAAAAAACAGGCAGGAATCATTCAACTCTGCCATTATATCTGAAAGGATACTGATCTGAACAAACCATTATTAACAAAACTTGATTGTCTTCACAATTTAAGTCCGGAAACAAAACAACTTTGGGGAAAAATGTCCGCCCGGCATATGGTTGAACACCTGATATTAACGGTCAAAACAAGCAACGGCAAATTAAATGTCGGATGTTTTAATTCTCCCGAGAAATGGGGAACTCTGAAAAGATTTCTTTTGAGCAGCCGGCCGCTGCCTAAAGATTTTATTAATCCGATAATCGGAGAAGACCTGGTTCCACTGGAATTTCCGACCCTCGATAAGGCAATAGAGGAATTATCGCAGGAGGTTCTCGATTTTTACCTGTATTTCGAAAAAAATCCGGAAGCAAAACTTCTGAATCCGACTTTCGGCGAGCTAAGCGGGAGTGAATGGGAAATATTTCACGAAAAACATTTTACTCACCATTTCAGTCAATTTGGCTTATTATGATCTTGTGACCGCCGGTAGGAATTCCCAAAGTCTCCTTTTCAAATGATTTAAAAAGGGAAAGTCTGAAAATTGATCATTCCGGGATTTTATTACGGTTTTGCGTTGAGAGAATTAACCGGATTTGATAAATCCTCTTTTCTCTCTCCTAAATTTTACGGATTTTGATATAAAAATTTTACTCCGTCATGTCAAACGCACGATATTCTGCATATCTTTTCTTTACTCTGGTCGTCATCTCAATTGCTTTGCCGGTTTTTTATTATTCAAGTCTACCGGATCAGATCGCGTCGCACTTCGATTTTAACAACGAGGCCGACGGATGGATGAACAAAGAATCCTTCCTGGTACTTCAGATTTCCGTTACTCTCCTATTAGCAGCAATGTTTTTTGCAATATCATTCTTCCTTCCTAAGTTTCCGGATTCAGCGGTGAATCTTCCCAACAAGGAATTCTGGTTAACCGGAGGAAGACGGGAAGAATCGATGCGGACAATGCAGAATTTTTTTTATTGGATAGGAAATCTGACGCTCGGGTTTTTAATCGTCACTTTTCAGGAGATAAATTCTGTAAATTTATCCGGTGGTGATAAAATCAGTTCTAATATATGGATCTACCTGATAATATTTTTAGTTTCAATTTCATTCGTTATTATTAAAATGTTTTTGCATTTCAACAGAACCGATAAATCAATTTGACGCGGAATTTAAAATGAAAAAATTCTCATGCACAATTCTCGTTCTCCTCTTTTCCATCACATTAACGGTCCAGTCGCAGCCGGAAAAAACAATTTCCATAATACCTAGGCCGGTGAAACTGGAAATTGGAAAGGGTGTATTTAAAATCAATTCTCAAACAAAAATATGGCTGAATGAACCTTCGGAAGAATTGCAGAAACTCGGCGGTTTTCTTTCCGAAGCAATCAACAACAGCACGGGACTTAAATTATCCGCCACTGCAAAAATGACACGCGAGATACCAGTCAGTCTGATTCTTGTACAAATTAAAAAGGATTTTCCTTCAGCCGAATGGTATTCGCTCGATATCCTTCCTCATAAAATTACCATTACGGCGTCAGGCGGATCCGGAGTGTTTTACGCTATTCAGTCTCTGCTTCAGCTGATGCCCGCAGGTCCGATGCAAAAAAACATCTCAGTCCCATCCCTTTCAATTGAAGATAGCCCGCGTTTCGAATGGCGCGGTGTTCATCTGGATGTATGCCGTCACTTTTTTTCAGCCGACTTTGTCAAAAAATATATCGACATACTTGCAATGTATAAGATTAACAGATTTCACTGGCATCTGACGGATGATCAGGGCTGGCGGATCGAGATTAAAAAATATCCGCGTTTGACGGAGATTGGAGGCCGGCGCAAAGAAAGTATGGGAGACAAAAAACCGCACGGCGGATTTTATACACAGGATCAGATCAGAGAAATTGTCAATTATGCGAAAGACAGATTTATCACAGTGGTTCCGGAAATCGAAATGCCGGGGCATGCTCTTGCAGCTCTTGCCGCATATCCGGAATTATCCTGCACCGGAGGACCATTCGAGGTTGAAACAACGTGGGGGGTATTCGACGATGTCTTTTGTCCGGGAAACGACAAAGTCTTTGATTTCCTCGAAGATGTGTTAACAGAGGCACTGGATCTTTTCCCGAGTGAATATATCCACATCGGCGGAGATGAATGCCCTAAAGAAAGATGGAAAGAATGTCCCAAATGCCAGGCGCGTATTAAAACCGAAAATCTGCAGGATGAACTTCACCTTCAAAGCTATTTTGTTCAGCGAATC
>JBAYWA010000223.1:0-4044 GCA_041674325.1 Melioribacteraceae bacterium
GCTGATCGAGATTTCTCAATTGGATAGAGTATTGCATATATGCAATACTGTTAATGAAGCAATTAATGAGTTGGAAGCAATTAAATAAAGTAGATGACATTCTGCTTCATAACATCTTTATTTCCCTTATTCTATATTCCAACCCGAAACGACTCCTTTCATTTTGTTACAATCCGGTTTAATTGATTACTCCTTTTAATTCATTTTGATTATTTTCCAGATGCTAAAAGCCCGGAAAATAGGTTAGAATGCTTAATAAAGAGATTCTGCGTAAGATAGAACTAGTAGTATTTGATCTGGACGGAACTTTACTGGATGACGACGGTAATGTGAGCGAGGAGACGATTGGGCTCGTTGCTCAGTTGTCTAGTTTAGGAGTCCGGTTTTCGATTGCGACCGGGCGTCTACCCAGCGCAGTCACGGAAATAGCGGCCCGGCTTGGTATAGATATCCCGTTAATCACACTGGATGGAACTCTAATTCAGGGATCTTCCGGCGGTGAAATAATCTTTGAAAGTTATCTCCAGCCCAAGTATGTCAATAGGGCGCTACGGCTTGCGGACCAATTTCTACTTAAGATTGTTTTGTGCCATGATTCCGCAATCTATTACACCGAAGAAAATGCGCACGTCCCTCTTTTTCAGACGAAAGCAGGCGCCAAACTTCAGCAGGTGCCATCTTACGAGAATTACATTGAGGAAACTTTAGAAGTTGTAATTGCAGGAGATTACCGGGATAATATGAAACACGTAGCCGGAAAAATGGCTTTTCCTTACACATTCGGTATCCGTTCCTCCTTCTACAAATCTCAAGACCAGGGCGGATCATATTTTCTGGAGATCAGAAAGATGGGATGCAGCAAAGGCGAAGGGATGAAAAAGCTTCTCCGCTATCTTAAAATCAGTATGAATAACACCGCTGTAATAGGGGACTGGTATAATGATAAATCATTATTCGAAACCGAGGCATTGAAGATTGCGATGGCAAACGCAGTTCCAGAATTGAAAAAAATGGCGGATATTGTGACTAAGAAAAATAATAATGAAGGGGGAGTAGCGGAATTTCTGAAAATGCTCCTCCAATCAAAGAGATAAAATGCTGACTGAAAGTAAAAAAATAAAAATACAGTCAAGCCTGCGTGTCAAGTTACTCATCGTTTTTACTACGGTAATACTTGCCGTTTTCATGTTTCCCCACGGGGAATCAATTGATTCCGAAGTGGCAGTTGGCACTGTATGGATGCGTGACGACCTCATTGCCTCGATGACTTTTGAGATTCTAAAAGATCCGGAGGTATATGAAGCTGAAAAATTGAATGCAGCCAGAAGTATTCAGCCAATTTTTCTTCGCGATAACAGCATTGTCTCAATATCGCTCGATTCACTGAACCGGTATAACGGATATCTATCAAAATTATTGATGAACTATACTATTCTTCCGTCAAACAAAACTATTCTGAGTGACAAATCATTTGCCATATTCTTCAAACTGGCCCGTCAGCCCAGAGCACTCAATTTGGCAAGACCGGTCTCGCTCACACGGGTTTTAGCTCTTTCAAAAACGGTGCTCCAAAATATTTATCAGCGGGGTTTACTCAATCTCTCTTATGGCGATATCCCGAGAGACAGTATCTCAATCCGCGACGGCAGATATGAAAATATTTTCGCCAAGTCTCTTTATCTCGAGCGCGGCGGCATAAATGAATTTATAAGACTCTCTTTCGAGAGCCAAATCGGAATAAGCGAAGAATTGCTGGAATCCGTTGAGGAGTATCTTTCCAATTTCATCAAACCCAACCTCGTTTACAGTAAACAACTTACAGAACTGGCTATCCGGAATGCTAAAGATAAGGTGCCGAGAAACATTGGGATAGTGAATGAGAATGAAAGGATAGTTGCTAAGCACGACAGGATCAAACCAGAGACGAAGCAGAAGATAGATTCTTACAGAATTGCGAAAGGTGAAGAGATAGGATTTGCGGGGAGATCACTCCAGAGTTTGGGAAAATTTCTGCATATTCTGGTCATCGTACTGCCGCTTATAATTTACATCCGTCTCTTTAGGAGGAATATATATAAGGATAATTTGAAAATATTGCTGATCTCCTGCATTATTCTTTTCATCAGTCTTCTTTCATTTCTGGTTTATCAGATAAATGTGTCATCGTCTATCGAATTCCTTGTTTTAGTGCCCGTAGCTTCTATGCTTCTGACCATAATTTTTGATTCCCGGATTGGGTTTTACAGTACCATAGTAACTTCGCTTATAGCTGGCGGATTGCAGGGGAATGATTATGCATTTGCCCTAATGAATATAATAGCGGGAAGTCTTGCGGCTTATACTGTCCGCGATATAAAGAACCGGACACAGATATTCCGTTCATTTTTATTCATCTTCATCGGTTATGCAATCAGCATATTAGCATTCGGATTTGAACGGTTCGATTCAATCGGCCAGATGCTGTCAAGTTTTGCATTTGCGGCAACCAATGCGTTAATAAGTCCGGTGATTACATACGGATTAATAATATTTGTAGAAAGAATTTTCAAAATAACTACCGACCTTACTCTGCTCGAACTAACGGATTTTAATAAACCTGTGCTTAAAGAATTGGCAAAAAACGCACCCGGTACATTCAATCATTCGATTACTATGGGAACACTGGTTGAAAATACCGCCGAGGCAATAGGGGCTAATCCAATGCTTACACGGGTGGGAGCTTATTATCATGATATCGGAAAAATAGTTGATCCGGAAAGTTTTGTCGAAAATCAGATGAATTCGGAGAACGTCCATGAGAAACTCACGCCGGAACAGAGTGTTAAGTTGATCATGGCTCACGTAAAAAAAGGAATTGAACTTGCGAGGGAGCACCGTCTCCCTAAAGAAGTCATCGATTTTATCCCGATGCATCACGGCACAATGGTAATCTCATATTTCTATTCAAAGGCGAAAGAATTATACGGTGAGGATAAAGTCGATATTAATGAGTATCGCTATCCCGGACCAAAACCGAATTCCAAAGAAACCGCGATAGTAATGCTTGCCGACGCGTGTGAGTCAACAGTAAGGTCGTTAATAGACGCGGATTCGCAGAAGATCGAAAACGTTGTAACGAATCTGATCAACAGCAGGATTGATGACGGACAGCTCGACGATTCCCCGCTCACATTCTCAGATATTAAAAAGATAAAGGAATCATTCCTCGGAATCTTAGTAGGCCAGCATCATAAAAGAATCAGATACCCGGAACAGGATGAATTGGAAAATTCTAAGACAGATGAATAGATGATGGAGGAATTTTTAAAAGAGTATTTATCGATTCTTCAATACGAAAAAAATCTTTCCGGAAATACTACCAGCGCTTATAGAAACGATCTAAAAAAATTTCTTATTTATCTCGAAGACGCCGGTATAAGAGATTTTAACAATGTGACCGCAAATAATTTATTCGATTATCTTAAGCTTCAAAGGGAGTTGGGGGTTGACAGTGCGACTACAGCCAGATATCTATCATCACTCAGGGGATTTTTCAGATATCTTGAAACGAACAATTATATCGAAAAAAATCCTACCGATAAACTTACACCGGTCAAAATAGGGAGAAAACTTCCTGCGGTTTTATCCTTCCCGGAAATAGAATTAATTCTCAATTCTCCGAAGACGGACAACGCAGGCGGATTACGCGATAAGGCAATTCTTGAGACATTCTATTCATCGGGACTCCGGGTTTCGGAACTCATCAATCTGAAAATAAATGACCTCTATTTTGACGATGAAGTCATCAGGGTCCTTGGTAAAGGCTCGAAAGAGAGGATTGTTCCTATAGGCAGCAGCGCAATCAGTTGGATTAAGGAATATCTTCTCAACTCCCGGCCTCGTCTTGAAAAGAAAAACAAGCCGCACAATTACCTGTTTCTGAGTCAGAAACTTGGCACCAGACTCAGTAGAATGTCCGTCTGGAATATTGTGAAACGGCATGCCGAAGAAGCCGGTATAACAAGAGAAATTCACCCCCATACATTCCGGCACTCCTTTGCCACC
>JBAYWA010000224.1:0-4037 GCA_041674325.1 Melioribacteraceae bacterium
CGGCTATTGATTTCTGTTATGTCGCATCGGGAGTTTTTGACGGTTTCTGGGAAGTAAATCTTAACTCGTGGGATGTTTGTGCCGGCATAATGTTAGTTGAGGAGGCCGGAGGTATTGTGACTGATTTTGAGGGAAAAAAGAGGGATATTTACTCGAAACAATTCCTGGCGTCAAACGGAAGGGTGCATCCAAGGATGATTGAAATATTGGATAAAAGCACGCATATGTAAATTCCGCTTAATTTCATTTAACCATCTGCCGGTATTTTTCCGTCATTCGCCGATTTTCTTTTATTTATGAGCCCGGATAATTATATTTTTATCCCGGTTAAATATTCGATGTTAGAACATCTATTAATAATGCGCGTCTAATTGAACTATAATTTATATTCTCCTCTCATAAATTGGGACGGAATTTTTAATTTAATTTTACATCAGGATTTTAAAATCTAACCGGGTGTTAAAGTGGAAACTAAAAACGCAGACTTATCCTCCTTAAAGATTGACCGGAGCAGCCAATTACAAAACCCGGAGAGGCGCGGAAGATTGATTAAAATAATAAGCGCTTTTATCGGCCTTATTATTTTTCTGCTGCTGATCTATTTTGGTTTTAAATCGTTGACAGATCCCGCGATTGAGGTGAAACTTACCAGCGCAATTCTCCAGTCTCCATCACAATCGAACGCGGTTCTTACAGCAAGCGGATATATTGTTGCTCAAAGAAAGGCTGCGGTTGCCTCTAAAGGAACGGGAAGGCTTGTGTATTTGGGAGTCGTTGAAGGGGACCGCGTTCAGAAAGATCAGGTAATTGCTAAAATTGATGACAGTGATATAAGCGCACAGCTTGAACAGGCTAAGGCAAATTTAAATCTTTATCAGGCAGATTTGGTTGATGCGGAAAATAATTTTAACCGCCAGAAGGAACTCTTTAACGTGGGCGCATCAACGAAGATGGAATTGGACGCGGCTCAGTCTCGTTATAGCAGGGTGCTTGCTTCTATTGATGTAGCCAAAGCGCTCCTGAAGGGTGTGGAAGTAGCAATGGAGAATACCCTGATCCGCGCGCCGTTCAACGGAACAGTGCTGACAAAAAATGCTGATGTTGGAGAAGTGGTTGCGCCTCTTGGCGCCGGTGCAAATTCAAAAGCCGCCGTCGTCCTGATGGCGGACATGACCTCGCTTCAGGCAGAGATTGATGTCTCGGAATCTAATATCGAGAAGATCAAAATTAATCAGGGATGTGAAATTAGATTGGATGCCTATCCGGATAATGCATACCCGGGTTTTGTCGCTAAGATTGTTCCTACGGCGGACCGCTCTAAAGCAACTGTTATGGTTAAAGTCGGATTTAATAATTATGATCAGAGGGTGCTGCCGGAAATGGGAGCAAAAGTTATCTTCCTCGATGACTCGCTGACGGGTAAAAAGATCGAAGAGACAAAACAGTTCCTGGTTGTGCCGATCGGTTCTGTAGTTAACAGGGATAATAAACAGGTCGTTTTTACAGTGCGCGACAAAAAGGCGGTTGAAGTGAATGTAACTACAGGGCGTGAGTTCGGATCATATATTGAAATTAAATCCGGTTTAGTGAATGGAGACAAAATAATTGAAACAGTGGACGAAAAAATATCGGACGGAATAAAAGTAACAGTTAAATAAAAGTTATCAGCAAGGGAGGAGTACAAATGTCAGCAATCATTCAAGTGAAAAATGTTTCTAAGTCGTATTGGAGAAACAGTCTGGAAATTCCCGTACTGCACGATTTATCGTTAGATGTTGAGGAGGGGGAATTCCTTGCCCTTATGGGTCCTTCCGGTTCGGGCAAAACTACGCTTCTTAATCTAATAGCCGGAATTGACCGTCCTTCGAGAGGTGAATTGAATGTGGCGGGAACGGATATAGCAAAACTGAATGAATCCGGACTTGCAAAATGGCGTTCTGCAAGCGTTGGATTCGTCTTTCAATTTTATAATCTCATCCCTGTGCTCACGGCATACGAAAATGTGGAACTACCTCTCCTTCTGACAAAGCTTTCAAAGGCCGAAAGGAAAAAACATGTTGAAACTACCTTGAGCATAGTCGGACTCGGCGATAGGATGCACCATTACCCGAAACAACTTTCCGGCGGTCAGGAACAGAGAGTCGCCATTGCACGCGCTATTGTAACAGATCCTGTGATACTAGTGGCGGATGAACCCACCGGAGATCTGGACAAAGTCTCAGCGCAGGAAATTCTCACATTGATGGAACGGCTTAATAAAGAATTTAAAAAGACAATTGTTATGGTCACCCACGATCCGCACGCCGCCGGGAAAGCATCCCGTCTGCTTCATCTTGAAAAAGGGGATCTGGTATAGGAGGATCTATGAAAATATTCAAACTGATCTTTAAAAATGCCATGCGGCATAAACTGCGGACGACTCTGACTATTGTGGGAATATCTATTGCAGTAATCGCTTTCGGATTATTGAGAACTGTCGTTACTATATGGGATTCGGCTGTAGACGCGGCCGGAGCCGACCGTTTAGTTACGCGCCAGGCGGTTTCATTTATTTTCCCGCTTCCACTCTCTTATAAGGCGAAAATTGAATCGGTGCCGGGAGTTAAAATTGTTGGCGGCGCTGTGTGGTTCGGCGGTACCTATAAAGATAAAAATAATTTCTTCGCGCGTTCCGCGGCGGAGGATAATTTCTTCGAATTGTATCCGGAATTCTTGATTTCGCAGAGTGATTATGAAAAGTATATGAAGGAGCGGAACGGCTGCATATTAGGCAAATCAACCGCTGAACAGTACAAACTTAAAGTCGGTGATATCGTCGTAATTGACGGGGATATTTTTCCGGGCAGATGGGAATTTGTAGTTTCCGCAATATATCAGCCGAGAAATAAGAACACCGATGCGACTCAGATGATTTTTCATTTCGATTATTTGAATGAGAGAATTAAACAGGAAACCCCGATCAGAGGCGACCAGGTTTTCTGGTATATAGTTAAAATAGATAATCCGAATAACTCCGCAAAAATATCCGAGCAGATAGACGCGTTATTTAAAAACTCCACCGCGGAAACTAAAACGGAAACGGAGAAAGCATTCACGCAGGGATTTGTGGCGGCTTCCGGCGCAATAATCTCAGCAATGAATTTTATGTCCTATGCTATTATCGGAATTATAATGCTTGTCCTCGCGAATACAATGGTGATGTCTGCGCGCGAGAGAACCAGAGAATATGCCGTATTTAAAACACTCGGTTTCTCAGCGTTTCATCTGACCGGATTGATACTTGGTGAATCCCTCTTAATCTCCGGCATCGGGGCGGGAATTGGAATCAGTCTGCTCTACCCTATTGTAGCCGGATTCGAGCAGGCTATCCCCAAAGGATTTTTCCCTTTCTTTTTTATAGAGCCGATAACTGTGGTACTGGCAGCGGGTTCGGCGATATTAATAGGATTCCTTGCGGCGGTATTTCCGATTCATAAGGCATTGAATACAAAAATTGTCGACGGATTCAGGTTCGTCGGATAAATTTTAAATTCTAAAAAGTCATTCAGACAGATGATGGAACACGGATTGGCAGATTTCACATCAAGAGCGGAATGACGGGAAGAGGTTGATATGGCAGTTCCATTTAAATATGTGGTGCGAAGTATTAAAACCAGAAAATTGACAACGGCAATTACAGTCACCGGCATTGCTCTGGTTGTATTTGTTTTTGCCGCTGTGCTGATGATGGCCTATGGAGTGCAGAAAACACTGGTTGCTACCGGTTCACCCGATAATGTGCTCGTTGCCAGAAAATCATCTAACGGTGAAATATCGAGCATAATTGACGGAGATTCAAGAAACGTCATTAAGACTCTCCCGTTTATTGCCAAAACTTCCGAAGGGAGACAAATTATCTCCGAGGAGCCGGTTGTTATAATTAATCTGGAAATTAAAAAAGGAGGAATGAGCAACATCACCGTTAGAGGTGTCTCCAAGGAAGTGCTCGCACTTAGGCCTCAGATTAAATTATTAGAGGGAAGAATGTTTAATCCGGC
>JBAYWA010000225.1:0-4025 GCA_041674325.1 Melioribacteraceae bacterium
TTCGACAGCACATCTATCGCAAATTAGTCTGGAATGGACACTCAGATCGCAGTCCAGAACAATCTGATGCGGAGCTTTATCCATTTTGCAATCAATTTCGATGTTTCCATTGAATAATTCATCCAAGCCCAAATTTTTGACGGGTTCTGAGATATGGAAACTGTGAATACCGTCCGAAAAATTAGTATATTTTATTATCATTTGAAAAACTTGAAAAAATTGGGTCAAAATATATACAGCCAATCTTTTATAATCAAGAAATCTGTGAATTTGATTATTAATCAAAGAGTCTGAAAATATGGCGAGTCTTGCATCCCTTTTTGCCGCAATTATACCGATGGTAACCTATCTTTTAATAATCTGGTGGATAGACAAATACGACCGAGAACCGCTTCACTTCGTATTTCTGCATTTCATCTGGGGCGCCTTTGGAGCAGTGTTGCTTGGGTTTGCGGGTAGCGTATTCCTGAATTCATTGGCAGGAATTGCGACATCAGACACCGGCACTTCCCCGCTGATTCAGACTATCATTTTTGCTCCTCTGAGCGAAGAGATAGCAAAAGGCTCTTTACTCCTTTACACCATAAAATCAAAAAGATTCGACAATCTCACAGACGGACTTGTTTATGGAGGAGCAATAGGTCTCGGATTTGGGATGACCGAAAATTTCATCTACTTTTTGGCATATGGTGATTCACTTTCCTCCTGGATTCAGATAGTCCTTATTCGCTCACTATTTTCGGCTGTTATGCATTTCATCTCCACAGCCTCACTGGGAGCAGCTCTAGCATTGGCGAAATTTTCGAACCGGTATTGGAGATATCTGATACCACTCATCGGTCTGACTCTATCGATATTGATCCACTTCACATGGAATTCAACAGTCAGTTTTGACGGAACATTCTTTTACGGTTTTTTATTTATGATAATGCTTATTATTATTTTTTTCAGTCTGTTTAAGATGACTCTGAATAATGAAAGAAAATTAATTGAGATTGAACTTTCTGAGGAGAGCGAGTTAAATTTAATTCCCCCTTCGCACGTAAAGATCATAAGCAGCCACCTGAGATTCAGAAAAGGGTGGATAGATGAACGGATAAGGGAAATATATTTCACTTCTGCCATCCGGCTCGCATTCAGAAAAAATCAATTAAGAAATATCACGGACTCATCGCGCGATTATTATGCGGGTGAAGTCGAGAAGATCAGGGAATCAATCCGTTCACTTTTATCTAATAATCATTCTGTGGAATAAATGAAATCAATAGGAATTTTAGGCGGGTCGTTCGATCCGGCACATTTCGGTCATCTGGCAACAACAAAGTTTGTATACGAGAAGAGGGATCTTGAGAAAGTCATTTTTATCCCGAATCACATCTCTCCGTTAAAGCAGTCATCCGTACCAACCCCAGATGAGCACAGACTTAAAATGATTAGGTTGGCTATAGAACCGTTTCCTTATTTCGAGGTCTCCGATTTCGAGATCATCAAGAAAGGTATATCTTATACATATGACACTTTGGTTGAATTCAGGAAAAAGTACAATGAGATTGAGCTGATCATCGGATTCGATAACCTGTGTGTTTTCGATAGATGGCACAATTCGGAAAAGATTCTTGAATTGGCTAAATTGGTAGTGATGAAGCGCGCTACCGATTCCGAGCAGAAACCAAACCGTTTCTTTGAATCCGCCATTTTTATTGATACACCCACAGTAGAGATTTCGGCGACGGATATTCGCAACAGAATAAAAAATAATCTTTCAATCGATTCCCTTGTTCCGCAAAATGTAAAAGAATATATTTCTCAAAACAGATTATACAAGTAAAAAATTTTATGCCTGCAGATATTTTTATAGAGCGAATATTTAAAAATGATAAACGCGCTGTTTCGCGCGCAATAAGCATAGTTGAATCGGGGAATTCCAATTCCACAGAACTGCTTAAGGAACTGCATAAGAATATAGGGCATGCATACAGAATTGGAATTACAGGCCCGCCCGGTGCGGGTAAATCAACTCTTACAAATCAGCTTACAAAATATTACCGTAAACATGATAAGAAAGTTGGAATCATTGCAGTCGATCCGACAAGCCCGTTTACAGGCGGAGCTCTGCTTGGAGACCGGGTCCGGATGAGCGATGTCGGAAGCGATGCTGGCGTTTTTATACGAAGCATGGCTACAAGAGGCAGTCTGGGCGGATTGAGCAAAAAAACAATAGATGCCGCGGACATTCTTGACGCAGCAGGATATGATATAATACTTTTCGAAACTGTAGGAGTCGGACAATCAGAACTTGATGTGGCGAGAGCCGCTGATACCACAATTGTTGTTCTCGTTCCCGAATCGGGCGATTCGATTCAGGCAATGAAAGCTGGTCTAATGGAGATAGCAGACTTTTTCGTGCTCAATAAGAGTGACAGGCCGGGGTCGGAAAGCGCAATTGTTGCCCTGCGGACAATTCTAATGCTTCGCGATCATACCGAAAAAAGCTGGATGCCTAATATCATTAAAGCAGTTGCCTCAGAAAATATAGGGATGAATGAGATTGCAGATGAAATTGAAAGGCATCAGAGTTATTTAATTAATAATGGTCTGCTTAAAGAGAAACGTGAAGCAAATTATAAAGTACGCATTAAAGAAATTGTAGAATTTCTTTTGAAAAATGAATTGTGGAAATCAGAACGGGCGGAAAGTCTTGAAGCATCTCTCGCAAAAGTTGTCGAGGGCGAGACTTCTCCCTATCAGATAGCGGAATTATTATTTAACAATTTCAAATCGTCAATTAAACATTAGGATAATTTATGACAGGAATTAACAGCGGAACAAATTTTCTGATCGATTTTGATGATAATCAGCTTGCAATTAAAGAGACGATTAAAAATTTTGCTGAAGAAAAGATAAAACCGCGTATTATGGAATTTGATGAAGCCCAGCACTTCCCTTTAGAACTTATGGAACAGCTCGGTCAACTGGGATTTTTAGGAATTCTGGTCCCTGAAGAATTCGGCGGTTCCGGGCTCGGATATGTCGAGTATGCGCTGATCGTTGAAGAACTCGCGCGCATTGATCCATCAATTGCCCTTTCTGTTGCCGCTCACAACGGCCTATGCACAAATCATATAAATTTATTTGCAAATGATGAGTTAAAGAAAAAATATTTAATCGACCTGGCCGGCGGAATGAAAATCGGAGCGTGGGGTTTAACTGAGCCCGCCAGCGGCAGCGACGCGGCTGCCATGCAGACTACCGCAGTGAGAGAGGGAGATAATTTTATTCTTAACGGAACTAAAGCATTTATTACTCACGGAGGAGTCGGTAAAACCGCCGTCGTTCTCGCGGTAACGGATAAAAATAAAAACAAAAAAGGCATTTCGGCATTTGTTGTCGAGAAAGGCACACCCGGTTTTTCCGCGGGTAAAAAAGAGAATAAACTAGGGATGAGAGCAAGCGAGACCACGCAGTTAATATTTGAGAACTGCCCTGTTCCTGCCGGTAACCTGATAGGAAACGAGGGAGAGGGATTTACACAGGCGATGAAAATTCTTGAGGGCGGAAGAATTTCGATTGCAGCATTAAGCGTAGGACTTGCGCAGGGAGCTCTTGATGCCTGTATAGCGTATTCAAAAGAACGCAGACAGTTCGGCAAATCTCTCTCAGAGTTTCAGGCCATTCAATTTAAGCTGGCTGATATGGCATGCGATATTGAAGCAGCCCGCATTCTTACATTCAAAGCGGCAATGATGAAAGACCAGAAAAAAAACATTTTAGATATCGCGGCTAAAGCCAAACTTTTTGCGAGTGAAATTGCAACGCGAGCCGCCAACGAAGCTGTTCAGATTTTCGGCGGCTACGGTTTTACAAAAGATTATCCGGTAGAAAAATTTTACAGAGACGTGAAATTACTAACAATTGGTGAAGGTACTTCCGAAGTGCAAAGAATTGTTATTGCGAGAACTCTTCTTCAGGATTGAACGAGGATTAGCGTAAATTCTTACAAAATAGTAAGCCTTAAAAAAATAAAA
>JBAYWA010000226.1:0-4020 GCA_041674325.1 Melioribacteraceae bacterium
AAATTCATATTTCCTCCTTACGATTTCAGAGTAACGAAAAAACTCATTACCAATTTTCATCAGCCGGAATCTACTCTCATGATGCTGGCCGCTGCTTTTGGCGGTTATGATATGATAATGAAATCATACAAAAAAGCTTTAAAGGATGGATACCGTTTTCTCAGCTACGGCGATGCAATGTTGATAATTTAGTCAGGCGAATAATTAATATCCGATGAAAACATATGTGATTATACCATCGGGGGGAAGTGGAAAACGTGCCAGTTCTTCCATGCCGAAGCAATATATTCAGTTTAACGGGAAGGAATTGATAGCATACACTTTAGATCTGTTCCAGAAGTGTGAACTGGTTGACGGGATAATCATCGCGGCAAAGAAAGATTTTTTTGAGCTTCTAAGCGGAATCAAAAAAAAATACTCATTTTCAAAGATAAGTCAAATTGTCGAAGGCGGCGCGGAGAGACAGAATTCTGTTTTAAATGCTCTTCGTTCCCTCAACGCTGCCGATGATGATCTAATAATTGTGCACGATGCAGTACGCCCTCTTCTTCCCTCGGAAATACTGATAGAGTCTATTGGAACCGCCCGCAAATACGGGAGCGCTGTAGTAGCAATAAGAGCAAGGGATACACTGATCAGGGGGAACGATACCGTTATTGATTACATAAACAGGGAAGAGATTTTTTACGCGCAAACCCCGCAAGTATTCCGTTACGGAATACTCCTTGAAGCGATGTTAAAATGCGAACAGGATGGATTTCTGGGTACTGATGAATCGATGCTGGTACATAGGATCCAAAAAGAGGTCAAAATAGTAGCAGGATCTACTCTTAACTTTAAGATTACAAATAACGATGATATTAAACTTTTTAAGCTGATTATCGAAAATAGAGTGTGATCCGGATCTCTTGTGTATATACTGCTTTTTTTCTAAGTTTAGTAACATTTTTAATGGAAAATGAATGTTAAACCTCATATTCGTTATTCTCCTTTCATATTTGGCCGGTGCAGTTCCCAATAGCATAATTATAAGCAAACTTGTTCGCGGAATAGATATTAGAGAACACGGCAGCGGCAATGCCGGCGGCTCAAACGTTTTCAGAGTTCTCGGATGGAAATACGGTATCCTTGTAATTCTTCTTGACGCATTAAAAGGCGCTCTGGCTGTTATTGTTGTTGCACGCCTTTATCTTGACAGTTTTCCATTCAAGAATATAACTCCATTCGATGATTTCACTCTCGTTCAGATCATCTGCGGTGTGGCTGCGGTTATTGGGCATATATGGACCGTCTTCGCAGGATTCCGCGGCGGTAAAGGTATTGCGACCGGTCTGGGTGTCCTGATTATGATTGTTACTATAGATATGGCTTTAGCTCTCGGTGTGTTTTTTCTAGTAGTTACATTTTCAAGATATATATCTCTCGGTTCCATCGCTGCGGCTATTGCGGTGCCTGTTATTCTTGTAATCCGAGAAAATCTGTTCGGAATTGACATTCAGGGATATCATACAATTTTACCATTTACAATTGCACTTGCTCTTCTGGTGCTTTATACACACCGTAAGAATATCGATAGAATATTCAAGGGCAATGAAAACAAAATTTCCTTCGCAAAAAAGAAATCGGTCTAAATGAAGATTTCAGTTCTCGGAGCTGGCGGCTGGGGAACTACCTTAGCCATTCTTCTTCACTTCAACGGTCACGAAGTTACTTTATGGGAATACAAACGCGGCTACGCGAAGACACTCAACCGTACAAGAATAAATAAAGACTACCTTCCCGGAATAAAAATTCCTAAAGAGATCTGTATCACTCATTCTCTCTCCGAAAGCTGTGAAGATAAGCAGATGATTGTTCTGGCTGTTCCCTCTCAGTTCATCAGGGGAGTTCTTCGGGAGATGAAGCGGTATGATTTAACCGACACTATCTTTGTAAGCGTCGCCAAGGGAATTGAAAAAGACACCTTGCTAACAGTCTCGCAGATAATCAGGGAAGAACTTAAAAATTTATCCCCTTCAAATATTGGTGTTCTCTCAGGACCCAGCCACGCAGAGGAAGTAGCCAAGAAGATACCTACGGCTGTTGTCGCGGCCTCTATAGACCCTTTTACCGCAAAGCAGATACAGTCCGCATTTATAACTTCATATTTCCGCGTGTACTCCACAACAGATATAATCGGGGTCGAATACGGCGGAGCGCTGAAAAATGTTATCGCCATTGGCGCGGGAATAATAGACGGAGCCAAATTCGGAGATAACACAAAAGCTGCCATAATGACCCGCGGCATTGCCGAAATTTCACGCCTTGGGATAGCTCTCGGCGCAAGACCCGAAACATTTTCCGGTTTGTCCGGGATGGGCGACCTGATTGTTACATGTATGAGCAAACACAGCAGAAACCGTTTTGTGGGGGAACAACTTGGAAGAGGGAAAAAACTGAAAGTCATACTTAAAAAGATGCAGATGGTTGCCGAAGGGGTAGAAACCTGCCGTTCGGTGCATCAGCTTTCCCTCAAGCATAAAATCGAAACACCAATCGCCCGGGCAGTTTATAAAATATTATTTGAAGAAAAAGATCCGACAAAGGCCACCTACGAACTGATGACACGCGACATGAAGGCGGAAGACGAGTAGCCCTGCGATTTCTTAGTCTGCGGAATTGACAGGCACCCCCCCGCGAAGAATCTCGCATCGGCATTAAGAATTGATCATCTACCACCGCTTACTTCCTTTTTTTTATTTATATTTCCTTAAGTGCAAATTAATTTCATATGATTCATGTCTGATAATCTTTCCATGTCAGTCCAGTACTTAAAGTCGGTTGGACCGAAGCGGGCTCTCTCCTTCTCGAAAATTGGCATCAACACAATCAGGGATCTCCTCTTCTACTTTCCATCCCGGTATCTGGACCGCTCAACAATTTTGAATTGCGTCAAGATAGTTCAGCATGTTGTGAACGGTTATCAGGGGGAAGTTACAATCATCGGAGAAGTCGTCGATTCGGAAATTCATTTTTACAACCGAAAGCAGGTATTCAAAGTCAGGATGAAGGATTCATCCGGCTTTTTCGATTGTGTCTGGTTTCACGGAGTAAAATATTTTAAGGATTCATTTCAGCCCGGAGATCATTTTGCAGTATCGGCAAAACCGGTTTTAACAAAATACGGGCATCTTCAATTTGTTCATCCCGATTTTGACCGTCTGGCCGAAAAAGAATCCAAGGATTTTTTAAATACCGGCAAAATCATTCCATTCTACAGAGTGCCGAAGGAATTAAAAGAATCAAACTTAGGCGATTTGAGCCTGCGCCGGATAATCAACAATGCTTCCGAAACTTATTCATCTCAATTAACTGAATCACTTCCGGTTTTTATTCTACGAGAATATGATCTTTGCGGTTTGATTTATACAGTACAGTCACTTCACTCCCCAAATGATTATCCTTCTCTCCGAACGGCTATTAAAAGGCTGAAATTCGAAGAATTTTTTTATTTAGAGACTCTAGTGGCAATAAGAAAGCAATTCCTAAAAATGAAGAAGAAGGATTTTTCGTTCAAAGCAAAACCTGAACCACTCAAATCATTTTTGAAATCGCTCCCCTTCGAACTTACCGGCGCGCAGCTCAGAGTGCTTAGCGAAATCAGAAAAGATCTCGAAAGCGAAAAACCGATGAACAGACTTCTGCAGGGAGATGTGGGAAGCGGTAAAACCATCGTCGCGCTTATAAGCATGATGATAGTTGTTGAGAATGATTTTCAAGCTGTACTTATGGCCCCTACTGAAATTCTGGCGGATCAGCATTTTAAAAAAATCTCGGCATTAGTTGCGCCTATCGGGCTAAAGGTTGATGTGCTTATAGGAGGACAAAAAAAATCCGAGCGCGATAAAATTTTGGACAGGATAAGCGAAGGGAAAACGGATATCGTTATCGGAACACACGCACTTATTCAGAGCAATGTAAATTTTCACAAGCTCGGACTTGTTGTTATTGATGAACAGCACAGGTTCGGTGTGATGCAAA
>JBAYWA010000227.1:0-4019 GCA_041674325.1 Melioribacteraceae bacterium
AAAAAATGTTGAATGAGGAGAATCCGGCGGAAGAGGTCGAAATGACCTTTTTGGATCATCTGGAAGAGTTAAGATGGCGGATAATTTATTCGGTAATCGGTTTGCTGATTGGAACTGCTGTAGCGCTCTATTTCAGCGATTTTTTTGTAAATATAGTTCTGCTTCATCCCGCTAGAGAGGCAAATTTTAAATTACAGAATCTAAAACCGTTCGGACAGTTATTCCTCTATTTTCAGACCGCGATGGTAGTGGGTCTGATAATTAGTTTCCCCAATATAATCTATCAGCTCTGGGGATTCATCTCCCCGGCGCTCCGCCAGACCGAAAAAAAATATGTTAAGTGGATTGTACTCTTCACAACATTCTGTTTTGCCAGCGGAGTAGTATTCGGATATTTTATGATGCTCCCGCTTACATTGAAATTTGCGGCCGGATTCGGAACAGTTACTATAGATAACAATTTTGCTCTTGATGAGTATTTATCGATTGTTTTAAGCATCATATTAGGCGCCGGACTGGTTTTTGAACTGCCTATGCTCTCATTTTTTCTGTCAAAGATTGGTATAGTGACACCTAAATTGATGAGAAAATACCGCCGTCATTCGATAGTAGTAATATTAATTCTTTCGGCGTTCTTATCGCCGGGAACCGATCCCGTATCTCAGCTGATGCTGGCCATTCCGTTGGTTTTCTTGTACGAAATAAGTATAATTGTTTCAAAAATATTCCAGAAGAAAACTTGATTAAAAAATCGTTATCCGAAATTATTCAGCCGATAGAGATTGAGCTTTCCGAATTCAATAAGCTCTTTAAAAAGTCATTAAAATCTAAAGTAACCCTCCTTGAATTAATCACACGCTATATTCATAAACAGAAGGGGAAAAAAATCCGTCCGCTTCTGGTCCTTTTATCGAGCAAATTATCGGGCGGGATCAACGAAAGAAGTTTCAGAGGGGCTTCATTAGTCGAGCTGCTTCATACCGCAACCCTGATTCACGACGATGTAGTGGATAACGCAGAAACTCGCAGGGGATTCCCATCGATAAATGCCGTTTGGAAAAACAAAATTGCAGTTCTGCTGGGAGATTATTTCCTTGCGCGCGGCCTTATGCTGGCCGTCGACGGAAAGGATTTCGATTTTCTGAGCGTTATTACGAATACCGTTAGACGTATGTCCGAAGGGGAACTGCTTCAGATTAATAAAACAAGAAAACTGAATATTGACGAAGAGACCTATTTCAGAATTATCTCCGATAAGACCGCCTCACTGCTATCGACCTGCTGCGAAATAGGGGCGAGAGCATCTACGGACAATGAAGAGATAATCGGTTCAATGAGGATGTTCGGTGAAAATCTGGGGATAGCATTTCAAATACGGGATGACATACTGGACTTTATAGGTACGAAAAAAGTTTTTGGAAAGCCGCTAGGCGGTGATATAAAAGAGAAAAAAATTACCCTCCCATTAATATATGCTCTAAAGGAGGCGCCAGAAGAGGAAAGAAAATCGATTCTCAGATCGATTAAGAAGGGCGCCGGAAATGCCGAAGTAGATGAAGTTATTTCATTTGTAAAGAAGTATGACGGTATTAATTACGCTGACTCTATTGCAAAGGAATATACCAACAGGGCCGTAAATAATCTGAAGATATTCGAAGAGTCGGATTCCCGCACCTCACTGGAATCCCTGGTCGCATTTGTGGTCGAACGGAAAAATTAGAATATCGTTGTCCTGTTGCTTCAAAATATATTTGGTTTTTAGAATGTCTTTATTATCTTTGTCCGTTAAGTTTTAAAAGACTTTATATCTTATCTTAAGTTGAAATTTCGGTATCTTAACCGGAAATTGTAAATCAAAACAGATTCCTAAATATATTATTCTAAAAAATATTTCCTTCTGCAGGTATTAAATGAAGAGAACGGTACTGGATTATGCATTAAAGATTCGCCTTCCGTTGACATTGTTTGTTATCGCAATTTCTTTCGTACTTACATTTTATATTTCACGACCCGAAAGGGATAATGTCGGTTACGCGCCCGAACAACCGATAAAATTTTCTCATAAACTGCATGCCGGACAGATGGCAATTGACTGTCAGTACTGTCATATCGGAGTGGAAAAGGAGAGGCACGCAATCATTCCATCCGTGAACATCTGTATGAACTGCCATACGGTTTCGCGTAAAGACAAACCAGAGATAATAAAGCTCACTAAATACTACGAAGAGAATAAACCGGTTGAGTGGAAACGGATTCATAAAGTTCCCGAATACGCATATTTCAATCATAGTGTTCATGTAAATAAACAGATAGACTGTGCAAGCTGTCACGGCGATATTACTCAGATGGAAGTTGTTCAGCAGGTTAAGCCGTTCACTATGACAGCGTGCCTGGATTGTCACAGGAGTCCGCATGAAAATCTGCCGTATCTGCAGAAGGTGAATAAGGGTCCTGAAAACTGCTGGGCATGCCACCGTTAATCAGGGAGAGTTAAAAATGAATAATACTATAGACAGAAAAAGCTTTTTCTCCATGTTAGGCAAGGGCTCGGTTGCGGCGGCAATAGCATCCGTCCTGCCCGTCAAATTTTTAACAGCAGCGGTAAATTCATCAGATCCGAAAAAAGTTAAGATAGAAATACATCCTTCAGCCGTTAAAAGAAATGAGAAGGTTTAATAATGAGTGATTCTTCTAATACACCCGAAAATAAAGAGAAATGGAAAAGTCTTCAGGATTATAAAAACGATCCTGAAATTGTGAAGTTGAAGCAGAATGAATTTCTTGATAATGTGACTGAGGAATTTACCCCTTCTTCGCTCTCAGGAATCTCCAGAAGAAAATTTCTTGCTCTTCTTGCCGCGTCCTCCGCCCTAACTGCCACAGCATGCACGGATTATCATGATAAAGGGGAGATAATACCATATAATAAACGTCCGGAGGAAGTACTTCCCGGTGTGGCAAACTATTACGCTTCCACATGCAGCGGATGCGGACTGGCGTGCGGTATATTGATTAAGACACGCGAAGGGAGACCCGTTAAAGTTGACGGAAATCCGGATCACCCGGTTAATAAAGGTAAGATCTGCGCAAAGGGTCAGGCCGATATTCTCAGCCTATACGATCCCGAACGGCTTCGCCAGCCGATGAAATTCAGAAAAGAGATATCGTGGAAGAGAGCTGACGAAGAGATTACCGGACTGTTGAAGGAAGCGCAGGATGATGGGAAAGAGATCGTCGTAATAACCGGCGCGGTTAATTCACCAACAACAAAAAAAGTTCTTGATGATTTTGCCGCAAAATTTCCGAACTCAAAAGTTTATTCGCATTCACTTATTAATGATGATGCGAGAAGGGAAGCCTGGCTGCAATGTTACGGTTCACGAGATTATCCATCCATAAATTTCGAAAGTGCGAATGTAATTCTCGCGCTTGATTCCGATTTCCTTGGTAATGAGGGAAGCTATATTGAGAATATGAGAAAGTATGCCGCAAAGCGGGAAGTAGTAGGCAAAACTGATTTCAACAGATTATATGTCGCAGAGGGGAGGATGAGCGCCACGGGAATGATGGCTGACTACCGGATGAGGATCTCTCCGGACCGGCAGCTTGAGTTCATTTACGGTCTAATTTCCGAGTTGAGAAAAATCAATCCCTCAGGTCCAACCGATCAGCCGGTCGTGTCCGGAATTCCAGGCGGATCAATTACTGAATTCGGCGAAAAAGAAAAAATTTCACATCTGTTAAAAGATCTTATTGACAATAGGGGCACCTCAATTATATATGCCGGAGACACTTTATCTAAAGAGGTTCACATAGCCGTAAATCTGTTGAATGAAATTCTGGGCAACACAAAATTGTACGATTATTCATCCGTCTCAAAATCGTTAGTCAGGCAGTCATCCGCCTCTGAAATTTCAAAATTGGTTGAGTCGATGAATAAAGGGAATGTAGGTGTAGTTATTCACTTTGATTCAAATCCTGTTTATACTCTTCCTTCCGATCACGGCTACCAGGCGGCA
>JBAYWA010000228.1:0-4007 GCA_041674325.1 Melioribacteraceae bacterium
CAATTCTCCAATTCGGACTGCCCGAAGACCCACTGTAAATCTCCTTTTTTGTTTTAGTAAGGGGATCAACAAACCAGGAAGTTTTTATCTTGTTAAGTTTAGAAGAACGATTAGCAAACACAGTCAGTTTATTCAGGGATTTAGTGAACCTCACGCGATGAAGCGGAACGTCCATGGGAATTTTAATACTCACATCAGTTTTAAGAGAATAGATTTCCATTACAGATTCGCTCTGATCCTTAGGAGCCAGCAATAAATGTTCCCCATCGGGATGAGCCGGTGCTATTTCCGAAATGAAATTAACGGTGGAATAAATCTCTCTGTCTTCGCCTGTTGCCAGATTTAGTAAGTTTATTATCGAGTTAGAATTTTTGTTACTCAGGTAATAAAGAACATCCGGCTTTTTGCTATCCCACTGGACTCTGCCCATTGGTTTATTTTTAAATTCAATTTTTACCGGAGATGATTCCAGGCTTTCGGAATAATAATAGTTGCCTTTTTTACCCATAAAGAGTGCTTTCGAACCGTTGCAGTTATAAACCGGAATGTCGGTATACTGATGATTGGCGAAATCAAGTCCCCTTGAGATCTGCCAGGTTTTCCCGACAAATAGCGAATCATCCTGCTGGGCAAATGCCGCATTATTAATAAGCAGAACTAAATGGAATATCAGAAGCAATGAGCTGAGTATTCCGGTGATACTCTTTTTGCAATAAGTTTTTCGAATGTTCAATTGGATTTCCTATATTAAACAGCTATCATTTAGTTTCTTAATTTCATACAGCAATTTTTAAATTTCTTTCCGCTGCCGCACGGGCAGTCGTCATTACGGTTAATTTTTAAACTCGGGAATCCGAGATCTTTTTCTTTTGCCCATTCCATTACAAGCGCGGGCGACCGCCTTTCTTGCAACTCATTGGCCATTAATTTCATATAAGGATCGACGTGATGGAAAAACATTTTATATCCCGCGCATAAATAATTAAGGCCACCTTCACCGTAGGGGGTTTTAATGAACCTGTGTTTGGGGCATTCGCCATTGCACGCGAATCTTACATCGCATTCCAGGCAATATTTCGGGAGTTTGTCTTTTTTATCCGATCCGAATTTCTGCTCCTGCGGAGAATCCACAAGGGAAGCAAGCGATGCTTCCATAATGTTTCCGAGTTTATTTTCCGGATATACAAAATGATCGCAGGAATAAACGTCGCCGTTATGCTCTATTGCCATCGCCCTGCCGCACGTTTCATTAAAAATGCAAAGGGACGGGGTTTTGCCGAACCAGCTTTCAAGCGTAACTTCGAAAAGCTGCACAAAATGTTTCCCCACATCCTTTCTAACCCATTCGTTGAATATGGTTGTCAGAAACACTCCGAATTGTTTTGATTCTACCGACCATTCCGTTACATCGGCACTTCCCTCATAATCGGGTGAAATTAGTTCAAGATCCGTATCAACTGTTGCAACAGCTTTTCTTTCTATTATAGGTATGAACTGCATGTATACGCTGCCGATCTCTTTGAGGAAATTATATACTTCAAGCGGTTTATATGAATTAATCCTGTTTATACAGGTAAGCGTATTGAATTCAACGTTATGTTTTTTCAGATAACCGAGACCCTGCATAACCTTATCGAAACTCGGTTTCTGATTTTTATAAACACGGTAATGATCGTGAAGTTCAGCTGGCCCGTCAATTGAAAGACCAATAAGAAAATTATTTTCGGCAAAAAATTCGCTCCATTCATCATCAATAAGCACGCCGTTTGTCTGGAATGAGTTGTTTATTACTTTACCGTTTGCATATTTTTTCTGAAGTTCCACTGCTTTTCTAAAATAATCTACACCCAGCAGAGTGGGTTCTCCGCCCTGCCATGCAAAATTAATTTCGGGAACCGATTGCGATTCAATGTACTGCCTGATGAAGTTCTCCAGAACTTCATCGCTCATCTTCCAGTCTTTCGACCCCGGGAAAAGCTTTTCCTTTTCCAGATAAAAACAGTAAGTGCAATCAAGATTGCAGATCGGACCTATCGGTTTAGCCAGAAGATGAAAGGAATCGGATATTTTCATTTTGTGATACTTTCTAAATTAATTTTTAGCAAACGTTTTAATATTATTTAACTCTCTGAACACTCACGACTTTAAGATTCGCATAGTCGGCAATGAGCGGAGCCATTTGCCGGAACCCGATTTTACCTCCGGCCAGTACTGGTCCCAACGTTTTGCCGTCGTCAATCCATTCGAAAACCGACAATTCGTTTATAAAAAATTCAACTACCGGGCCGGTTTTGACAACTCTGATCTGATAAGGGCCCTCGGCAAATTCAACGCAAGGAATAGGATCCGCGCCCTGAGTTACAATCACATGTCCGTAACTCTTTCTCAAATTGGAGAGCTGAAAACCTCTTTCCTTCGGGTTGCGTCTGAAATAAGAAACGTGATGAGTATTAATATCACCGTGATGGTATTGTTTATAATCCCCGGATCTTTTATTCAGATTCTTATCAAAAATATCCTCGCCATTTTTTCCCATTGCGGAAAAAAACATAATGCACAAACCCGGTTCTTTAACAGGCCAGAAATCCCACGAGACTGCTATGTTATCTGGAAATGTTTCAGGGCACCAGTAAACGAAATTTGCTTTTTGTTTAAGCGACGGGTCGAGAATATTCTGCATTCTCATCCGGCCTTCAGCAAAAGATACATCGGCTTGTCCCTCCATAACAAAACCATCGACATCGGATTTACTTTTCAGAGGATTATCATACAGTGTTTTAAGTTCTTTATATTTTTTAAAATAAACTTTTTCGGTCAGCGGGTCTTTATCTTCAACGGGGTTAAAAAACCCGGTGTGAGTTTTTGCAAAACCCAGTTTATTCAAGCCGAAGGTTCCGGCGGCGGCTCCGAGCAATCTTATCAGATTTCTGCGTGTTAAATAAAAATCCATGATTTTTCCTCCTACTTATTCTCTTTTAACCTGTACATAATTGTTTTATTGAAATTAACGTCATACTTTGGATTATTCATCAACGCTATCATTTCAGCACCGGCAAGCAGTACAGGACCGTATCCGTGCATAGCATAGACACTTGTCGGACGGTTATAATAATAAACGTTATCATTTGCGAAAGTAGTACCGATACATGTTCCTTCAACCTGACCGTTCGGAAGTACGGTAGTTGCAACAGCATTCCAGCCGGTAATAGCTACGGGCGCAAAAGTATAATCAATCCATCCCATATTGATACCTCGTGCAATCGCGAATACAAACATTGCGGTTCCGGAAGTTTCAAGATATGTATTTTCCTTATCCAGCATCTGATGCCAGAAACCTGTCCCGTCCTGTAAATTTGCCAACTGTTGTGTAGTAAGATTCAGATAATCAATTACCTTGTCTCTTCCGGGATAATTTTCGGGAAGTACTGTCAACAGTTCTGCCATTGCCATCATAGCCCAGCCGTTAGCGCGTCCCCAGAAGAATTTTGGATCATATTTTGCTTCACGTGCGTTCCAGCCGTGATCAAAGAGATTTTCCTTTTTATCGAATAAACGTTCCGACATCTGCACAACCTGTTTAACCGCATCGTCCCAGTATTTCTTTTCGCCGGTGAGTTTGCCCATTTGAGCAAGAAACGGAATAGACATATAAAAATCATCGGTCCATAAGGAAACCGCCTGGGGTCTTTCCCTTGCAAGCGTGCCGTCGTCGAGCCGGAATTGTTTATTGGTTATATAATTTGCCACAGTATCAATCATATCACGGTAACGCGGATCTTTTTTCTTTCCGTAGGTTTTAATCAGCGCCGCTCCTATTGAACCGCAATGATCGAGAGCCGCCATATGCATCATCTGTCCGTACTGCTCTTTTCTTGCTCCGAATTTTTTGTCTATCTTCCTGAAATACGGCAGATTATCGAAAACAAAATCATAATTCCTGAATGCGTAATCGACATAAGACTTATCGCCTGTAACATCGGTTACCAGGTTCATACCGGAGTAAACAA
>JBAYWA010000229.1:0-4003 GCA_041674325.1 Melioribacteraceae bacterium
TCGGGAAGCCGTTCGCAGCTTGTCAATCAGATTATTCTTCCCGCCATTAAAGAGAATATCTATGTAATCTCTGACCGGTTTCACGATTCATCGATAGCATATCAATCATTCGGCAGAAAAATACCGCTACAATTTGTGGAAGAACTCCAGAAGTTCGTAATAGGAGCGGCGGTGCCAAATATTACTTTCTTCCTGGATATACCGATTGATGAAGTCATTAAGAGAAAATCAAAAGTTAAACAGATAGAACTCGACCGGATAGAACTCTCTAAGATGGATTTTTATGAGAGGGTAAGAAAAGGATATCATTATCTTGCCGGGAAAGAAGACCGGTTCAGAACTGTAAGTGGTCAGCTTTCGATACTTGAGATACACGATTTTATAATAAGTGAAATAAAAAAAATAGAGAATTGAGAAAGGGAAATGATGAAAATCGGGAAAATGGTTATCCTCTCACTGCTTAGTGTCGTTCTCTTCTCCGGATTTATAACGAGAGATAACGATATCTATCTTGGGATTAATAAAAGCATAGATATTTTCGGGCGTGTATACAAAGAGGTGGCGCTGAATTATGTTGAACGGCTGAATCCAGAGGAATTCATGCTGGCGGGAATAAACGGAATGCTCACATCTCTGGATCCGTACACAAATTTTATCGATCAGAATCAGCAGAAAGATATAGATATAATAACCAAGGGAAAATACGGGGGCATCGGTATATCGGTGGGAATACGGAATGATAAAGTAACAATCGTTGATCTGATGGAAGGATTCTCGGCTCAAAGGCAGGGGATGAGAATCGGGGATATAATTACGGGAATCGATGAGACGCCGGTGTCAAAAGAAAATGTAGAAAATCTTATTGATTTGCTTAAAGGTGATCCTGGTACTGTTGTCAAGGTTACAATTAGGAGAGAAACGGTTGATGAGCCGATACTCTTTAATCTGATGCGCGAGGAGATCGAAGTTAAAAATGTAACTTATTACGGATTTGTACCGGAAAACAGCAATAACGCATATATCAAGATAAGCGGATTTTCGAGATCGGCCGGGGAAGAGGTGAAAAAAGCGATCCTGGAATTAATATCAAAAAAGAATATTTCTTCCCTGGTAGTTGATCTGCGCGGGAATCCAGGCGGACTGCTCGATGCTGCGATAGATGTATCAGAGAAATTTCTAAAAAAAGGGGAGCTTATAGTCTCAGTGAGAGGCCGCGATACTTTAAACAACAAAAGTTATCTGAGTTCGGAGGAGCCGCTATTAAAAGAGACAAAAATGGTTCTTCTGGTAGACGAGGGATCGGCTTCTGCTTCTGAGATTGTGGCAGGAGCAATTCAGGATCATGACCGGGCGGTAATTGTAGGCACCAATTCATTTGGAAAGGGGCTTGTGCAGACCATACTTCCACTTTCTTATAATACTTCATTAAAATTGACTACAGCCAGATATTTCACTCCGAGCGGAAGGTCGATTCAGAAGATCGATTATTCCGAAAAGAATAAGGTGTTCGAACAAAACAAGAGAATTATTAATTCGGAGTATAAAACGGACGGAAGACGTAAGGTTTTCTCGGGCGGAGGAATAATGCCCGATACTGCCGTAAAGAACTTATCGAATTCCTTTTTTGTGCAAACTCTTCTGGCTGAGGGAATGTTCTTTAAATTTGCCACATATTATTTTAATAATGACCCGAAAAAAGACTGGAAAAATGTTAAGCCTGAGATTCTCTTCGAGGAATTTACATCGTATCTGAAGAACGAGAAATTCGAATTTGTCTCTAAATCGGAAAAACTGATAGATCAGCTGGTTGCGGCCGGCAAAGAGGAAAATATAGATAAGATTTTTTTGGAACAGCTGAAAAGCACAAAGAGCAGAATAGATGCCAATCACAATGTCGAACTTGTCAAATATAAAGATGATGTGCTTTTTGAGATAAGCGAGGAACTCTCGGCAAGGTCCGATGGAAGAGAGGGAAGAATAAAAGAATCGCTAAAATTCGATAAGCAGTTTTTGACCGCCTACCGGATACTGAATGACGAGAAGGTCTATCAGAATCTGCTCAGATAATATTGTTAAACTTATTCGGACAATAAGGATCTACTTTCATTATGCCGGCATTGAAAGTCTTTATACCGTTTAATCCTTTGTTCGGAGTCTGTCCGGAATGCAGCAGGACTGGCACACTGCACAAATCCAGATCGCGCACGATGACAGAGCAGATAATCCGACGCGTTACTTTTTTCAGAACATACCGTTGTAAGGAATGCGGGTGGCGGGGTTACAGATCAACTATAATAACTACGAAGAAATCGTACCGAACAATTGCTGTCTATCTCCTGCTGATTGCCTTCACTGCTGTAATTGCCAGATTCATCATCTCCCGTTTTGTTTCTGTCTGACCCGGCCTTAAAATTTAGACACTGTTTTTTGTGAAGATAAAACCGGAAGCGAGCTCTCCGGCATTTGTGTAATTTTTCAGATAATGAACCTTGATCTTATTCTTATTCTTAACGAGCCAGCTTAATCCGATACGTAGACGCTCCAGATCTTTATCCGAAATACTTATATCAGTCTGAACCGCACCCTCAAAATAATCGTTCAGCGCCGTTTCAAATTGATCCCTCGGATCGATGAAATAATCCTTTATTATCATCTTTCCTTCAATAAGGAGAAGGTAGTCGTTTCTCGCTGCCCCGTAAACTTCGATGAGGGCATTAGCCTTATTGATCGGTTCGGCAAGTATGGATGATTTGTTGATCTGATTGAGAATCAATTGAACCAGATCCCGGATTTGTGCCGCTTCTTCATATTTTTTCTGAGTACTCAGTTCTTTCATCCTGCTAAGAAGCCGGTCGGCTGCGGATTGATTATGCCCCGATAAAAACTCATGAACCTGGTAAAGCTCCTCTTTGTAAATCGGATTTATCCCTTTTTCCGTACAGGGGGCAAGGCATCTTTCGATGTCGGCGAGATAGCACCTTCTTGATTTTTTGAACTCCTTATCCTTGCATTCTCTAAGCCTGAAAGTTTTATCAACAACTTCCTTCAATGCGCCGGCCGTATCTCTGTTCGGATAGGGACCGTAATAATCGTTTCCGTCAAAATCGAATCCGGAAGAAACCTCCACGGACGGAAATTCATCCCCGGTTTTCAATTTGAGAAAATAACTGCGCGGATATTTTTTCAGCATCTTGTTCAATTTGGGGCTATGAATTTTTATCATTTCCGCTTCGGCAATCAGAGCAGTGAGTTCACTATTCGTTTTTTGAAACTCAAGTGCAGAAGCTCTTCTAACAATATCCTTCGCTTTCCGAATCGCGTTATTGGCAAAGTAATTTTTCAGACGGTCTTTCAGAGATTTTGCCTTACCAATATAGAGAATCTCACCCTTGCTGTTTTTATAATGATAAATTCCCGGCTCGTCAGGAATCCTTGAAAAATCCTCGAGCAGTTTTTTCTTGATTATGCGGTACGGTTTTGTGGCCGAAGGAAAATTCTGGAAACTCACAAGATCGCTGACGGTATCAACATTATACTCTTCTCTCAGGATCGGGAACATTTTCAGCAGTATCTTGGCTGTAGCCATCGAATCCCCCAAACCTGTATGAACGCCCCGGTGTCTGATATTTAAAGAACGAGTCAGATTGCCCAACGATTTGCTCGGAAGCTGAGGAAATAATTTGCGCGCAAGCCGTAAAGTGCACACAGCCTCATTGCGGGGAAATTCGACTTCGGCAATGGCGCACTCATTTTTGAGAAAGGAATAGTCAAAACTCAGATTGTGCGCAATCAAGACGCTGTCGCCGATGAATTCTTTCATCTTATGGTAAATCTCATCGAAGAATGGTGCATTCTCCACATCGGCATTTGTAATTCCGGTAAGTTTGGTAATGAAATAGGGGATGGGTCTTCCCGGATTTATATGAGAATTGAATGTTTCGGTAATTTTACCCCCGCGGATCTTCACCATTCCCACTTCGATTACCTTATCGTTCCGCCCCGA
>JBAYWA010000230.1:0-3986 GCA_041674325.1 Melioribacteraceae bacterium
CCATTTTTCCGGGCAAAGTAGAGATAATTTTTATCGAGCGTATTTTTCGCGTTGAAGCGGCATCCTACCATGCATCCTCCGCAAAAAGTGCAGCCAGAGCGTTCCGGTCCATCGCCCCCAAAATATGGATCGGGGACAATTTTATTCGGCTCGCCGAAAAATACCGCGACGTTCGTCGCTTCAAATTCATCCTGCTTTCCAATTCTACGGGCAAGTTCTTTCAGCGCGAGATCACCGGTTTCCAGCCGGGGATTTGGAGAAGTGCCGAGCATCTTCAGCGCGGCGGGATAGAAATCCTTTAATTCATCTTCCCAATCCGCCAAATGCGCCCAGCTGCGCGCAGTAAAAAATTCTGATTTCGGGACCGGCAGAGTATTGGCGTAAACAAGAGAACCGCCTCCAACTCCAACTCCGGAAAGAACTGTGATATGTTTGAATAGAGTGATTTTGAATAAACCGAAAAATCTGAGGGCAGGCAGCCAGAGCCATTTTTTAACATTCCAGTTTGATTTTGGAAAATCGGCCGCACCGAGCCATCTTCCTTTTTCAATTACAAGAACTCTATATCCCTTCTCGGATAATCTCAGGGCCGAAACAGACCCGCCGAAACCGGAGCCGACGATTATATAATCGTAATCAAATTTTTGTTTTTCTTCTTTCATATAGTCTAATCTTAATGAATAATATGATTACGAAAAAAATCTGTTTGAATCTTTATCAGCAGCGCTGACAGATTTTCACAGCATTAAAATAAGAGCGGGCAGTTATTTTCTGTTTTTATTATCTGGTAATTTACACTTCAAATATCAGTTTCTACCGCCGCTCAGATATATTCCGTTAAACAAAAATTTAAATGACGCGTGAGACTGTCCCCTGAATAATATCTCGGGCCCGAACAGATATAATTTCCCTTTTCCAATACTTGCTTCGGCCATTGTAACGCCCCCGTATAATTTATCCTGACCCCAGGCCCATCCGCTTCTCAGAGGGCGGTCATCATCAAACCAGGCGACTGGCACAATTCCATTTTTATGCGATTCGGGTTTAAATCTGAATACCGGACTCTCTTCGAATACTACGTCAAGTCTTTCCGGCAATCCGTATGCAATATGAAGTGAGTTATCAACTTTCACCTGAAGAATAGAAGCCGGAACATAATATTGATCGCGCGGAAGCGGATCCCCATTGCCGGTAACCATATGATTGCTCAAAGGGAGATTCAGATGGTATGCAAGGGCTGTAGAACTTCCGATTGTCAAAACCGTTCCTCCCTCGTTAAGGAAATTTTTCAATTCGGGAATTGTTGTGTCTGCGGAGACAGTGCCGAGGCGGTTTCTGAATTCCGAAGGAACCGACTCAGGTTTTACGCCAGGTTGTCCGAATCCCGGCTGCCGGTTCAATACCGCTGTTCTGACAGGGGGAATAGCTCCGTCAACAAAAATTATAATATCATATTTATCATTCAGTTTTCCCCGGTTTAAGGTCTGAGGATATACAACTTCAAAAGGGAATTCAAATTGTTCCATGAGCCAACGGGTCCATCCGGATGGCATCGAACCTCCGTATCTGTCCCACAGACCTATTCTTTTCTGATTTATCCGTACTGATTTTGCGGACGGTGTTTGAGTAACCGCGTCGAAATTTAATCCGAGTTTATCCGAATAATTTTTTAATAAAGTTTCGGTACCGCTTTTCGAATTAATGAAAATTGTTCCGGCCGGATAAGTTTTATCCGTGGCAGAAAAAGTTTCCATGAGGCGGAAAATTTCATATTCCGCTTTCAGCAATCTATTGACAGCGATGACGGCGTCGTTTGAATCGTACCGCAATAAAAATCCCTTTGGATTATTAACTGTAGAAATTTTACCCGGCAGCGGCTGCGCCAATCCGGTAACCTCATCGAACGGTCCGTCAAACCCTTCGAGAATTCTATCAAACTTAACACCCATTTGAAACGCGGGGGTCCATCCGGCATTATCGTAAGGGGGAACAGGGGGGCCGTTCTCGTACTTGAAATCATTCGGATGATCCTGAGGTTCGAACATATCCAGAATCTGGGGGCGGAAGGCCTGGGCTGTTTTAATTACCAATGAGCCGGCCGGATAATTTTTTGAAGCCACATTAAAATCCTTCCCGGCTCTCAAAACTTTTATACCGCTCTTAATGAGAGCATTCACAAATTTCGCGGCGGTCTGAAAATCCGGCTGATCGCTTGGGACAATATAACCGCGCGGATCCCTGTTCTCCGGAAGGCGGAATAGCTCAAAATATTTCGCTGGTGTTGAAGGGCCGCGTCGTCCGGTATTTTGAACGGAATCTTTTTTGGCTTCTCTCTCTTTTTTAACAACATCCTTTACATTATTAACTATCTGCGGATGAATGGTCCAGCTGTCACGGCTTCCTCTTTCTATAGAATTCTTCCCCATCAGATACCGGTTATAAAGTAAAATCTCTTTGTTACGCGATGCGTAATCCAGTACAGCTCTGTTCAATGTGATGGAATAATCTATCGACTGGTGGAAATGCCATTCCTGCGGTTTAATTGGAAACGGGACATCGTTCGAAGCCAATTGACGGTCGGGATTAAACGCAATCTCCATCGGAGTGGGATTTCCGTTCATCTCCGTAAGCATTCCTATCTGATTATGAAAATATCCGGTTGTTCTCAAACTCCCGTTATACCAGATGGAGTAGGAGGTAACCGACCGCATCCCGGCTCCCGGTTTATTCTCGCCGATCAGACGGTTGTGCATTGCGATACCAACCGATTGAATGCCGATTGTAAGGAGCGGATCATAATTATAATTAGGGGGATCTCTAAACGGGGGAACGAATACTACCAGGTCCGCAGGACCGGTTTGATGATGATTATACATTATCTGAGGGAACCAATCCATGTACATTACGCGCGACATATTTTCGGTTTCTATCTGGTTCATCATATAGAAATCACGATTGTTATCGTGCCCGATATATTTTTGGTACAGATGGGGAAGATTGCCGGTTGATCTCTTCTTTGGATCTTTCTCCCTCATATACCAATCGGCAACCAGATCCATCCCGTCGGGATTAGCCGGAACGAGAAGAAGAATTATATCATCAAGAAAACGTAAAGTTTCTTCATCGTTCAGATTAACCATCTGATAAGCCATTTCAATAATCTGATTTGTCCCGACTACTTCGGTTGAGTGCAATCCTCCGTCGATCCAGATGACCGCTTTGCCGGTTCTGGAATATTCCTTCGCAAGTCCATCATTAATATTTTCAGCCAGCGCAAGTTTGCGTGAAATTTCTTTATATGTATCTAACTTTTTTAAATTCTCAGGGGAAGTAATAATTGCCATAATCTGAGAACGCCCTTCGGCGGTTTTGCCTATTACTTCCAGTTTTATTCTGGGTGATTCCTTCTCCAGCTTTTCCCAATATTGGACCATCTGCGAGTAGGAGATCAAAAAATAGTCGTCGCCTACATTAAAGCCGAACTGTTCCTTTGGAGAAGTGATTCTGACCTGCGCAAAAGACTGATACCACGGCGCCATGAAAAGCAAAATGAATAAAAGGAGGGGATAAATTCTAACCGGATCTCTGGAAATTGCGGAGAATGTTACGGGACTGTTGTGACAAAGAAATTGATCTGATCGCATTAAATATTCCGTTGTATGATTAATGATATTCCTGTAAGGCGCATCCGAAATTAATCTCCTTTATAGAGCTGGTTTTTGCCCGTACACATATAATCTGCTGCCAGGAGAAAATTATTCTAATGTATCCTCATTCAAATTCAAATTAGAATATAAAAAAGATATATTCAATTTTATTTGTCGCCGGTGAGCGTGAAATTTTTTGGCGGGGAGTAAAAATAATTAATGGTTGCAGTTAAAGAAATATTAACCTGAATTCTGCCCTTCCGGTTTAATCTCCTTGACGTTTGGAGGATTCCATCCGATTACAGAACCCGCTTTGATTTTTGAAAAGTAAGGGGATAA
>JBAYWA010000231.1:0-3982 GCA_041674325.1 Melioribacteraceae bacterium
GGAAATAAATTTGAGATAACCGCTAGAAATAATTCGGAACAGAACCGGTACATACAGACTGCCAGTCTGGGCGGAACGGTATATGAAAGAGGATTTTTAACACACGATCAGATAATGAGCGGCGGCTCCATGATTTTCGAAATGAACGATCAACCTAATAAAGTGTGGGGAAATAACAATCCGGATCTGTTCTCGATGCGGCCGGTTGATGAGGGAGTTCTGATGCCATATATTTCTTCCGAAGGAGAAACATTTTACGATTCCCTCCGGATAAGTCTTAGCTGCGCAACGCCCGGTACTAAAATCCGCTATACAACCGACGGAAGCGAACCCGGTTTTACCTCAACACTTTATGAGAAGCCGGCAACAATATTTAATTCAACCACCATCAGGGCTTTTTCATATATAGACAGAAGCGCAAGCAGTTTTATCATGTCCGCTTCATTTACAAAATCAAAATATCCTCCCGCTGTTTACACAGTAAAATATCACGAGCGTTATAACGGCGGAGGCGGAATGGCTCTTACTGACGGAAGATTCGGAACAAAAAATTTCCAAAACGGAGAATGGCAGGGATTTGAAGGGAACGATCTTGAAGCCGTAATCGATCTGACCAGATCCACTTCAATAAAAAAATTGTCAATCGGTTTTCTTAACGATCCCAACGTGTGGATATTCCTCCCGAGAGAAGTAATTTTTTCAATTTCGCAGGACGGTGAAAATTTTAAACGGGTAGCGGATATCCTGAATGATATACCGAGCACCAGCACAGATAATATGATTAAGAAATTTTCCGCCGAGGTAGATGTAACCTCCGCTCGGTATCTTAAAGTAACCGCCAAGAATATCGGCGTTTGTCCCGCTTGGCACAAGGGCGCCGGCGAGAAAGCGTGGATATTTGCCGACGAGGTTGTTATTGAATGATCATTTAAATGAAAATGTTTTCATTAACAATTATTAATGCCGATGATTAATAAATAGCCGTGGTATATAAATGCCGCCGAATAAATTTAACCGGGTAAAACATTCTCTTATTTTACTACTCCTTCTGTTAAATGATAATTTGCATTTTGCCCAAAATGCAGAAACGTCTCAGAATTTGGAAACCGGATTTCCAAATTCAAAACACGATCTCTGCTTCAAATTACTCCCTGTAAACTGGGACGAAGGGTTTCCGTTAGGCAACGGAATGATCGGGGCTCTTATTTGGAAGAGAGAAAATTCATTACGAATCTCTCTTGACAGAGCAGATCTTTGGGATTCGAGAACTCCGGGCGAATTTGAACGTCCGGAATTTGATTTTGCATGGGTTGCTGCTCAAGTTAATAAGAATGATTATGGAATTGTGCAGAAACTTTTCGACGAACCATACGACCGTGAGGCGTATCCAACAAAACTTCCCGCTGCAGCTATAGAATTTGAGATCCCGAATTGTGAACAAGTCGAATCGGCCGGCATTCTCCTGAAAAATGCCGTTTGTGTCATAAAATGGAGAAGCGGCATCAAAATGACTTCTTTCATTCACGCAACTGAGCCGTATGGTTGGTTTAAATTGGAGGGCGTAAGCGGGCAAGTGATTCCAAAATTATCGCCTCCTCCATATAATAAGATAAAATCTGGCACTACTTTTTCTGATAGCGGACCGGCCGGTAATGATCTTTCCAGACTCGGTTATAAACCCCCGGTGATAAAAAAAGAAAAAAATCAGATTGTCTATCATCAGGAATGTGCTGATGGTTTTTCATATGACGTATCGATAAGCTGGATCTATTCAGAAAATACACTGCTTGGGAAATGGACTGTTGTCCCAGACAAATCCTATCCATTATATAATCAATCAGATTCCACAAATGCGGAATTGAGTCTGAATATTTTTGATGATAAATTTAATTCTCACCGGAAGTGGTGGAACAATTTCTGGAGTAAATCTTCAATAGAGATTCCTGACTCGATACTGGAAGTTCAGTATTACAGAGACATCTATAAATTCGGCAGTTCATCAAGAAAAGGAACCCCGCCAATTACACTTCAGGCAATATGGACTGCCGATAACGGTAAACTTCCTCCATGGAAAGGTGATTTTCATAATGATCTGAACACACAAATGAGTTACTGGCCCGGCTATACGGCAAATCTTCTTGAGGAGAGTTCTGCATTTACCGACTGGCTTTGGAATTGCCGCCCTGCAGCAGAGGAATACACAAAAAAATATTTCAAAACAGCCGGACTTAATTTTCCCGGAGTTTCAACACTGGACGGAAAACCAATGGGTGGTTGGATTCAGTATTCACTAGGCCCAACCGTCTCCGCCTGGCTCGCGCATCATTTTTACCTGCAATGGCGCTATTCGTTGGATAAAAATTTTTTAGCGGAGCGGGCTTATCTCTGGATAAAAGATGTTGCAGTATATCTGGATCAGATTTCGATGCGGGATGAAAAAGGCAACCGAAAGCTCCCGCTTAGTTCTTCTCCCGAGATAAATGATAACTCGATAAATGCATGGTTCAAAGAAACAACTAATTTTGATCTCTCCTTAATAAGATGGCTTTACGGAGCGGCTTATGAGATGGCCGAAGAGCTTAAGTTGAAAAATGACATGTCCAGATGGAAAATGATTCTGAATGAATGGCCCGATCTAGCCGTCTCCGAAACAGATAAATTATTAGTGTCGCCCGGATTTGATCTTATAGAATCGCATAGACACTTTTCTCATCTGATGTCAATTTTTCCTCTCGGACTGCTTAAATGGGAGGATCCATCCGACCGCAACATCATTGTGTCGTCGTTGAAAGATCTTGAGCGGCTTGGAACAGACTGGTGGTGCGGATACTCATTCAGCTGGCTCGGCAACCTCTATGCGAGAGCAAAAAATGGAGAAAAAGCCGCCGAAGCGTTAAAAATTTTTTCTGAATGTTTCTGTCTGCCAAACAGCTTTCATGTTAACGGTGATCAGTCTAATAGCGGTAAATCCAAATTTACGTACCGGCCTTTTACGCTCGAAGGAAATTTCGCTTTTGCGTCCGGGATTCTGGAAATGCTTCTGCAAAGCCATAACGGAATAATCCGGATTTTTCCCGCAATCCCATGGCCGAATGCCTCGTTTAGAAATCTAAGAAGCGAAGGTGCGTTTTTGATTTCCGCGGAGAAAAAAGAGGATAAAATTAAACGGGTGACTATTTATTCCGAGAAAGGAGGACTCCTGAAAATGGAAATTCCTTTCGGCAAAACATTCAGAATAAACGGAAACGATTCTTATCAATTTATTAATGACGTTGGACTTATAGTTCTAAAAACAGGGATCGGCGAGCTTATTGAGATTACTAATTAGCCGCCTATTCTTTTTTAAGAAGCGTAATGCGCATTAAAAATTTGTTAAACCAGGACTGATACGTGAAGAATATTTTAGTTCCCCTCATATTATTATTAACTTTCAATCTTGCGGCGCAATCCGGGCGGGAAGAATGGATAAACGGTTTCTCAAAACGTGTGGCTGGCGAAAACCTCGAGTATCATTCCTGCCATCCGGATGCAAACCTTGCTCTTCTAATCAGATGCAATAATGACAACGATTTCATTGAATGGGAAACAGCATCGGTCCCGGATAATTATGAAAAAGAATTTATAACATTCGTCTGGATCGCGGGATACTCAACCGCCACTTCCACGGCTTCTCACACATTCCGCCTGTATTTAAATGATAAGCATCTGTTTAATTTCACCACCGGAAAAAACGACCGGCCAAAAGATTGGGAAGTGGAGAATAGCGACGGATCCTCTCTTAGTTTCAAATTTGTTAAATTAGATGCCGTGGATGACTTTTTCGGATATTTTTACTTGACTATTCCGCGTAAGAAATTGACCCCACAAAAAAATGTTCTTATAAAAATCAAAGGGGATGCAACGGGCAGTAAGGACTGGTATATGACAATGCAGTACCCGCTGGCTCAAATGATTCGGATCACCCCAGAAAAAATTGTCTCTA